>DATGWX010000471.1:0-5482 GCA_035299275.1 Bacteroidia bacterium | reverse complement strand
GTACAGAGAAGATTTATCATTTACAGGCTGAACGTATTTATTGGAACAAGAATAAAAAAATGTGGTCGCTGGAGAATTACATGTTGCGCAAGTATTTCCAAAACGGACAGAGCGTGAAGTCGGGTTTTAAGATGGACACGCTTATTAATGTACACCCCGAAGAACTGACCAAGGCCAACAAAGTAATTGGTACCATGGATTATTTTGAACTCAACCGCGAGATAGCTAACACTAAGTTAACGGGAAGCGGTAATCTGGATGCACTTCAGGTGGAGCAATACAAGCGTATAGCCTCATCCTTTGCCATGCTGGTACTTACCTTGTTGGGAGTAGCCATATCTGCCCGTAAGGTTAGGGGAGGAGTAGGTATACATTTGGGCGTTGGTTTATTTGCCAGCTTTATATTTTTATTACTATCGCAGTTCTCTACCACATTTGGCATCAGCGGTCAAATGCCTCCGATTATTGCCGTGTGGATTCCGAATATTGTGTACCTGGGTATCGGTATTTACGTGGCTATTAAAGCGCCCAAATAGTGAAAGCTACAGCCCTCGCCAAATTTCATGTTATTGTTTTTATCTGGGGATTCACTGCTATACTGGGCAAGCTTATTTCTCTGGAAGCGTTGGAATTGGTATGGTACCGACTGGTGTTTACAATCATAAGTCTGTATCTATTTTTCCGTTTTTATAAGCACTCGTTAAAAATACCGGTGAAGTCAGCGCTCTACCTGTTGTTTATCGGGTTGATTGTGGGGGCACACTGGTACTTTTTTTACCACGCCATCAAAGTGTCCAATATTTCCATTACGCTCATCAGCCTCTCAACTATCACGCTTTTTACCTCATTGCTGGAACCGCTTTTTTTTCAACGCAAAGTTTCCGTTTATGAGATATTACTGGCCCTTATTGTAATTGCCGGTATATCCATGATATATCAGTTTGAAATGGAAGAAAGTGACGGAATGTTTTATGGTATTCTGGCTGCTTTTTGCGGTTCGCTGTTTGTAGTACTTAATGGTAAAGCCACACACAAGTACCATTCGTATTCCATAACTTTTTATGAAATGGCAGGTGCCTTTGTGTTGCTCTCGCTTATGGGGATGTTTCAGGGTAATGTGAATTTCAGTTTTGAACTCAGTATGGCTGATACCATGTACCTGATATTACTCAGTGTTATTTGTACCGCCATTCCCTTTGTTGTAAGTGTAAAGTTAATGCAGGAGCTCAGTCCGTTTACAGTGAACATGATTACCAACCTGGAACCGGTATACGGAATTGTATTGTCGTTGCTCATTTTCGGAGATGCTGAATTTATGAGCAGTGGTTTTTATGCGGGTACATTCTTGATTTTATGCGCCATTTTTGCGTACATTTACCTGAAGAAAAGAAATAAGTTATAATGAATAGTAAGTATACAGGTTTACTTTTAGGTCTGTCACTGGTAGTAACTCAGGTGATGGCCCAATCCGGATTTTCTTACCGCGTTAATGATAATGCACCCGTGTTGCCTTTTGCAGAAGTGGTGGCGGCTGATTTGCCGGATGACTGGTCGTTCTCCCTGGTAAAATCAGGTGTTACCGTTGCTCCTGAACCGGGCGGTTACGATAAAGCACTCAAATTACAAATTGATTTGGCCCGCAAAGATTTCAGAAGGGTACAGGCTAAAATGAAAACCAACGGAGCTAATGCTGCTCCGGTTCCGCAGAATCAGAAAGTATTCACTGCCAATTCATCTAATGGTACGCCCAACGACAACAGCATGGCTATTTCCAATAGCGGTAAAATAATTAGTGTGGTGAATACTAATGTACGTGTATTTGATGAAAACGGAACAAACCAAATGCCTTACCGCTCGCTGGCCGGTTTTACAGGCAATCAATTAACGGGATTGGACAGGACATACGATCCCCGCGTTATTTATGACCCCAATGCCGACCGATTCATTGTGATTTTTCTACAGGGTGATAGTAGCAACGACTCCAGAATTGTGGTAGGTTTCTCACAAACCAATGACCCCGCAGGAGCCTGGAAATGGTATGCCTTACAAGGTAACCGCTGGAACAACGGTACCTGGTTTGACTATCCGATTGTTTCCATTTCTAAGAAAGATTTATTTATTACAGGTAATTTACTACAAGATAACAAAGGCTGGAAAGACGGTTTCACACAATCCGTAATCTGGCAGGTAAAACTGGATGACGGATATTCAGGTGCCGCTTTAACTAACCGCTATTATGACAATATCATATACAACGGCAAACCCATCTGGAGCATTTGTGCCGTGCAGGGTGGAGCCACCCCTTACGGACCTGAAGCCTTCTTTATTTCCCTACGCCCGGGTGATGCTAAAAATGATACCGTGTTTTTACATGCAGTAAACAATACACTGGAATCAGGAAAGGCACAATTGAGCACACGTATTCTTAAATCAAACATTACCTACGGTTTGCCACCATCGGCCATACAGCCCAGCGGACAATATCTGCAAACAAATGACGCACGTGCTTTGCATGCAATAATAGAACAAGGTGTAATCTGCTTTGCTGGCAACACTATTGATACTACAAACTACAGTGCGGGAGTTTACTTTGGCAAAATAGGAAACATATGGGGCGCGCAACCACTGGTTACTGCCCGCATAATTTCGTATGATACACTGGATATCGGTTATCCTTCCCTTACCTATGCGGGTGGCGGCACGGGCGACCAAAGTTTATTCATGACTTTCTCACATGTTTCAGCTACTACATTCCCGGGTACCTCAGTGGTGTTTGTTGACCGGTACGGAGATATCTCATCACCTCTGCGTGTTCGCTCAGGAGACGGCTCTATTAATCTGTTAACTGACTCTAATGAACGTTGGGGAGACTACACAGGCATTCAACGTAAGTACAATGAAACAGGTGTGTGTTGGCTCTCGGGTTCTTATGGTTCATCCAATGGTACCCATCCAACTTGTGTGGCTAAAATTAAGAATGTTGACCCCAAACTATCTGCAACAAATCTTGCTGTGGCTTCCATGAAAATGTTCCCTAATCCTGTAATGGAAACGTTGATGCTCGAGTTGAAAGTGGAACAAAAAACAACCTGTACGTTTCAGGTGATAGACGCACAAGGACGTGTCATCAAAACATTCAGCGACAGAATCATTAACGGGTCAGGTTTATATAAAGCATCGTTTGATGTTTCTTCTTTGCCTGCCGGCAGTTATTTCTTTAAAGCCACTACACATGAAAATACGTTGTTTACTCAACCGTTTGTGGTTACCCGTTAGTATACTACTGGTTATAGCCTGCTATTCACGTAAGGAAAAGGAACCTGTAACTCAACCGGCACAAAAAACTATCGAAATGCCTAAACCCGGTGTAGAGAATCAACAGCAAACCGATTCACTTAAAAAAGCAATCGATGCGGAACGTGCCCGCAGGCGCAAAAATCAGTAAGAGAAGGAGAGGGCGGAAGGGAGCACCGCCATTACATTACTCAGCGAAAGTTGTTTGAATTTTATTTCCTGTTCGCTCAGGGCCAGCAGTGTCTCCGGCTGTATTTTTAATCCCGACAGTTCTTGCAGTTGTGTAATGTATAGTTCCACTCCACGCAGGAAAATATTGAATACAAACAAAAAAGTATAGGCGCGGTCGGCCGGGAAATCGCTGTTGCGGAAAGCGGTTTGCATTTTTTGAAAATGCGTCTGAAGTTGCTCTGACAGCTCTTTAAAATCAGGACATTCTGTGGCCGAGGTTTGAGTGTGTTTTCTGAAATCCCAGTACAAATCAAATACATCATCAATTAACTGGGTGAAAGCACCGGTGAGCCATAAAACATTCTCTTCACCACTTACAATTTCCTTGCGGATAAGTGAACGGTAGATGAGTAAACTTCTGCCTCCTTTTTCCTGAATGATGGCATTCACTTTTTCTCTGTCAGAAATATTGTCCCTCAGAAAACGACTTTGTTTTTCCGCGTCAAAACCCTTCATCAATGCTTTGTGAAAAGGCACTTGCCATTTGTCGTCCAGTTCAATAAGCAGGTCTTTGTAAATGGCAATAAACAGTTTTTCAATAGTACTGTTGGCTTTGCATTGGTGGGGCTCTTCCAGCATTTGCTGTACTTGTTCATAGCTCATGTTGGTGTCGTCACAAAACACATCACCCAAGGCTAAGATAGCTCCGCATAAACCAAGATGTCGCTGTGCTTTCTCACTCAGACTGTACTCATGTAAATCGGCTATCAATTGTGCGGCAAACAATCCTTCCAGAGGATAATCTTTTAGTTTGTGCAAAACGCCTTGCGTAAGGCTACCGTCATTATCTGTAAGCGCTTGTTCAATGTAAGGTTGAATATACGCCTGCGTTTGTTTCGACCACTCTTTTTTCCCTTTACTCATTTTCCAGGCCATGCCGGCAATGAGGGTAGCGTTTTTAACCGGGTTAAACATCAGCTTTTGTAATCGTGAACATGGATGGAGTGTTTGCAAAAATCGTATTCAGCCGTTGTATTCGAAGCCACCAGTACCAGTTGTTCGCTGCAATGCTGCTGTATCATTTCTTTGTACCAGTTAATGCCTTTTTCATCCAGATTCGTACAAGGCTCATCCAGCATCAGCACCGGCATATCAGCAAACAGTGCACAGGCTAATTTAACACGTTGGCGCATGCCCGATGAATAGGATTTAAGTGCTTTGTTCTGGTGTTGCTTCAGTTGAAGCAGTTCCACCATATCTGAAACAGTTAGATTTTTTTTGGTCTGCTTAAATTCAAAATGAAAGTTCAGTTGTTCAAGCAAAGTAAAGTCATCAATAAGTTCCATAGCAGGTGAACAGAAGGCAATGTGGCGAAATACATTTTCCTCTTCAATGGTTTGTCCGTTCAGTATAAAGTTAGCCTTGCCGTTACTGGGCATAATAGCTCCTGCAATTACTTGTAACAGCGTTGATTTTCCGCTGCCGTTTGCGCCAAGTAGAGCATAAGAGCCGGGTGATGTAAAAGTGTAGTTAACGCCTTTAAAAATCCATTCGTTGCCAAAACGCTTGCCTAAATGTTCAAGCTGAATATGCATGGGGCGTTATTTCGAAATTCCTCTTACAATGCCGTCTTCTGACGAGCGTATGAATTGAAGTATATGATCCCTGTCAGTTGACGCGGGAATTTCCTGTTCAATAATTTCTAATGCATTGCTCACGTTGTAACCACGAACAAAAAGGATACGGTAAATATCTTCAATCTGTTTAATCAACTCATCACTGAAACCTCTTCTGCGAAGCCCCACTGTATTCACTCCGACAAACTGAAGTGGTTCGCGGGCAACTTTAATAAACGGAGGAACATTTTTTCGTACCAGTGAACTTCCCGTAACAAAAGAATGGGCGCCAATTTTTACAAACTGCTGAACAGCTACCAATCCTTCCAGAATGGCATTATCAGCAATCTCTACGTGGCCAGCCAGATTTACACTGTTGGCAATAATGATGTTGTTGCCCA
>DATGWX010000470.1:0-4474 GCA_035299275.1 Bacteroidia bacterium | reverse complement strand
TATAGTAGCCATGTAAATTTGCTTTTTATAGCTTTCAAAAAACTGCTCTGCTTTACTTACCGATGTATTTAAGGCTTCATCCAGTACGATTTCTGATTTCTTATCTTTATTAGCGTCCATGAGTTATGTTTTGTAGTCGATTAATTATTCAATAATAAAAGGGTAATTGGGTTCAGCATAAACGTCTTCATACAGTGCTGAAGGTTCAGGATAAGGTGAGTTTTCAGCAAATGTTACGCTGTTATTCACCACCACCATAATTCTTTCTTCCAATGCATCAAGTTCCTGTTCGGTGGCAAATTTATTTTTCAGTATGGTGGCTTTGGTTGTTTCCAGAGGATCTTTCTGTTTGTATTCTTCTACCTCTTCTTTTGAGCGGTATTTGGCGGGGTCTGACATCGAATGACCTCTGTAACGGTAGGTACGTATTTCAAGAAAAGTGGGTCCGTCTCCTTTGCGCGCTCTTTCCACGGCCTCACTGATAGCTTCATGTACGGTTTCGCAATTCATGCCGTCAACTTCCTTACTGGGCATGTCGTATGCGAGACCCATTTTATAAATATCCAGCATGTTGGTGGTACGCTCAACAGAAGTACCCATAGCATATCCGTTGTTTTCGCAAATGAAGATAACAGGCAGTTTCCATAACATGGCCATGTTAAATGTTTCATGCAATGCACCCTGACGAACAGCACCGTCACCCATGTAGCATAAGGTTACAGAGTCGTTTCCTTTGTACTTATCAGCGAATGCAATGCCTGCACCCAATGGAATTTGTCCGCCTACAATGCCGTGTCCGCCCAAAAAATTATGTTCTTTGGAGAACATGTGCATCGAACCACCTTTGCCTTTGGAGCATCCGGTAGCTTTACCGTACAGCTCTGCCATAACAGAGTCGGCCGAGAGTCCGAGTGCCAGTGCATGACCATGATCGCGATAGGCTGTAATGAATGAATCTGTTTTGCGTGTAGCAGATACAGATCCGGCCATTACCGCTTCCTGACCGATGTACAGGTGACAAAAGCCCTTGATCTTTTGTTGACCGTAAAGTTGTGCGGATTTTTCTTCAAACCTGCGCATGAGCAACATCTGCTCGTACCAGTTCAAATATGTTTCTTTCGAAAATGTTGATTTAGACTTAGCCATTTCTAAAATTGAGTCGCAAAAATAACATTTTTTGACTATTAGCAAAGGCTTCTGATGGTTTTGCACAAATGGCTATTTTACATAGCTTCGCAGCTATGCTCATACGGGAGCTTTCTTTATTCCATTTTCGCAACTACGGTGAGGCCGGCTTCAGTTTTGAAGAGGGGCTGAATTGTTTTGCAGGAAAAAACGGATCGGGCAAAACCAACGTGCTGGATGCCATTCATTATCTGTGTCTTACGCGAAGTTTTTTTCATGTTCAGGATGTGTTGAATAAACAACTTGGGGCAGAGATGATGTTGGTAAAAGGCGTGTTTGATAAAAACGGCTCAGAAGAAGTGATTACTTGCGGCATCAACCAGAACTCACGCAAAGTGTTGAAATGCAATGGAAAAGAGTATGACCGTATGGCTGATCACATCGGACGCTTTCCGGTAGTAATGATTGTTCCTTCCCAGATTAACCTCATTTATGAGGGCAGTGAAGAGCGCAGACGTTTACTGGATATGGCTATTTCCCAAACAAATAAGCAATACCTGGATGACTTGATGCGCTACAACAAAGCTTTGGAACAGCGCAACCGTCAGTTGAAACAGTTTGGTCAAGGGCGTGATTTTGACAGGGAATTGTTGCACATATGGGAGAAAACGCTTGTAGATACCGCACAGCGTATATGTGTGGTAAGGCAGCAATATGTTTCGGAAACCTCGGTCATTTTTCAAGAACAGTATGGTGTTATCAGCAACAACGCTGAGCATACTGAAATTATTTATCAAAGCGAACTACAGAATAATTCACTGGCTGATTTGCTGGAGCAGAATCTGAGCAAAGACTTGGTACTTCAGCGCACCACCTCAGGTATTCATAAGGACGATTTGTTGTTTAATATCAACGGTAATCCGCTGAAAAAATTCGGTTCACAAGGGCAGCAAAAGAGTTTTATAGTGGCATTAAAATTGGCGGAGTATGCCTATTTAGCCAAGCACAGTGGTATTCAACCTTTGCTTTTGTTGGATGATATTTTTGAAAAGATTGATAGTTTCAGGGCTGTGGCCTTGTTGCGTATGTTGGATGAGTCGAAGTTCGGACAAGTGTTTATTACAGATACAGATATGGAACGTTTACAAAAGGCTTTGGAGCATAACCGCGTGAAAAAACGTTTTTTTCTTATTGATGAGGGAAATGTTGTAATTTTGGACAAGTGAGAAAAGGTAACGAACAACCCATCAAAGATGTCATCAGCGAAATGCTGAGTAGTTATCATATAAAAGATAAGTTAGCTGAAGTGGATATTGTTCAGCAATGGGAGAAACTTATGGGTAAACTTATTGCTAAAAATACTCAGAAACTCTACATCAAAGACAAAAAATTATTTCTTCATATAGAGTCATCTGCTTTAAAGCAAGAACTCACGTACTCCAAGTCGAAAATTATTGAAATCATCAACAACGAATCAGGCACTGATTTAATTCATGAAGTTATTATTCGTTAATCTTTTATTTATTCTGCTTACTGTTTTGATGGCTTCTGCCCAGCAAAACAAAAAAGGACAAGCTGCTCAACAGAAGCCCGGTGGAGATCCTACTTTTGAAATAAAGGATGGAGATACCATTAATTTTACTGATGCCAACGGTGTAAGACAAGGTTGGTGGAGACAGTACTGGCCTGATGGTGATTTGAAGTACGAATGCATGTTTGTGAATGGTCAAAAAGACGGCCTTGAATTAAAATATTTTGATAATCAGGATTGTCTGGAACTTTCTGTGAATTACAACATGGGTGTGTTGGATGGACCTACAACATCTTACTATAAAACGTGTAAAGTAAATTGTGAAGAAACCTATTACAATGGAATCAAACACGGTTCAGAAAGATGCTACCATGAAAAAGGCTGGCTCATGTCTGAAGGATACTTTGAAGAAGGTAAACTAAAAGGAGCCTTCTCTCACTTTGATGAAACAGGTAAAGTAAAATTTGAATCTTCAGAAAAAGATTTCACAGTTAATTTAGATAAGTTTTTATCCGGTGAGTATAAACTGAAAGACTCCACCATTTTTAATGTGCTGAAGCGAAACGACAATTGGGCCGATATGCTGGTAATTGTTGATATGACAGGCAGCATGTTCCCTTACATGGGGCAATTGGTTATTTGGTTCAAACTAAACTTTGATTTAGGGCGCGTAAAGTATTTCTGCTTTTTTAATGACGGAGATGCGAAGACAGATGCCGAGAAAAAAGTAGGACAAATAGGTGGCATTCACATGTATGAGGCCAAGGATTTTAAGTTGCTCAAGAAGAGTATGGAGGAGACCATGAAACTTGGGGCCGGTGGAGATGCGCCTGAGAACAATGTGGAAGCGTTGATACGCTCTACCACTTATTTTAAGAATTACAAACAGGTGGTGATGATTGCTGATAATTCAAGCCGTGTTAAGGACCTGAAATACGTGTCACGTGTAAAGAAGCCGGTAAAGATAATTTTATGCGGTGTGGGTGAAGACGGCATTAATCCCGATTACCTTAAAATAGCCAAGGTAACGAAAGGGTCCATCCATACGATTAATTCCGATATCAAGAACCTGGCTCAACTTCAGGAAGGACAGAAAATAACGATAGAAGGTTTTACCTACCAGTTAATCAACGGTAACTTTGAGCTGGTTGATGATGGTGGTCGAACCAAAAGAAGACACTAACTTAAGCGGTCTGCATTTTATTTGCGTTACGCTTTCTGTCGGTTTCGTTCAGGAAAATTTTACGTAAGCGTAATGATTGAGGAGTAATTTCTACGTACTCATCTCCCTGAATATATTCCATGCACTCTTCCAGGCTCATGTTAATTTTAGGAGCAATACGTGTTTTGTCATCCGAACCTGATGCACGCATGTTGGTTAACTTTTTCTCTTTGGTAATGTTTACCACTAAGTCGTCCTGACGATTGTTTTCGCCAATAATCTGACCCATGTATATCTGATCGCCTGCTTCAACAAAGAAGTTGCCTCTGTCTTGTAGTTTATCAATGGAATAAGCAATAGCAGTACCTTGTTCACCACTGATCATTACGCCCGACAGACGACTGGGGATAGAACCTTTCCATGGTTCGAAAGCTTTGAAACGGTGAGCCATAATAGCCTCTCCGGCAGTTGCTGTTAGAACGTTATTACGTAAACCGATGATACCACGTGAAGGGATTTCAAATTCCAGGTGAATCAAATCTCCTTTTGGTTCCATTACCAGCATGTCTCCTTTACGTTGACTTACCAGTTCGATAACTTTACCGGAAACTTCTTGCGGTACATCTACAGTTAATATTTCAATAGGCTCACATTTA
>DATGWX010000469.1:0-4740 GCA_035299275.1 Bacteroidia bacterium | reverse complement strand
CCTGAAATAAGAAAAACAGTACACAGGTTAAAATACATGCGGGCAGTAGAAACACGGTTACCACCCAATGGAATGTACAGGTAATCTTTCATCCAGCGACTCAAGGTCATGTGCCACCTGCGCCAAAAATCAGTAATGCTGGTAGCGATGTAAGGGTTATTAAAATTCTCCGGGAAACGGAAACCCATCATCAAACCAATGCCGATGGCCATATCGCTGTACCCGCTAAAGTCAAAATAAATCTGAAAGGTATAGGTGAGTGCTCCCTTCCAGGCTTCCTGCATACTGTATGCTGTGTTGGTGGAAGCAAAAACCTCATCGGCCATTTCACCAAAGGCATTAGCGATTAAAACCTTTTTAGCCAGCCCCACAATAAACCGGTAAAACCCTTCGAGGCGGTTATCAATGGTCAATTCCTTTTCTCTGCTTTCTATCTGATCACTTATTTCATTAAACCGAATAATGGGCCCGGCAATCAGTTGCGGGAACAAAAGTATGTACAGGGTGTAATTGACTATGTTGGTAAACGGAGCCTTTACACCACGGTATATATCAATGGTGTAACTGAGTTTATGAAAAGTAAAAAAAGAAATACCGATGGGCAAGGCTACTTTGGTCCAACTAACGGCCTCTATACCCGCTGACGACAAAGCGGTATTTACATTCTCAATAAAAAAGTTGGCATACTTAAAATACAGCAATAACCCTACGTTGATAATGACTGAAAAAGCCAGAATCTGCTTTCGTTTTTTACCCGTTGAATCGTGAATGTATTTGGCAATGTAAAAATCAAACAACAACGAGGCCAACAGAAACAGCACATACAGGGCTCCGCTCCAGCTGTAGAAAAGTATACTAGCTACAACAATAAACGTGTTTTTGCTTTTGTACGGCAACAGGTAATATATGGCCAGAAAAACAGGAAGAAAATAAAGCAGAAATAAACTGCTGCTGAATACCATAGTTGTCTAATTTTTAATGTGGTAAATTTTACTTACTTTTTCTGTAAAACCAAATGGAAATAAACTCATGTTTCCTTCCGTACTTAACAGTATCACCATATCTCTTTTCTCCAGCTCCTCGCGGTAATTAAGGGCATCTACCTCCACCGGTGCTGAAGGATCAGTGCCGTAGGCTTGTGCGTTATAGTACCAATAGTTGGAACAAGGATCAAAAAGATACAGGGGGATTTTATTGTAAAACCAGGTCCAGTAGAAACTGTCTCCTATAATTAAAACATCGGGCTTCTCTTTTGCTGCACGATACTTCAACTCCGGATAGGCATAGTTCACTTCACCATCATCCCAGCGGTAAAAAACATTGAGCAGGTTCCACAAATCGGCATCGTCCCAAAAGCGGGCGTTGTGTTCCAGCTTTATTTTGCTGAAAGAAAATGACCCGAAATCTTTTCCGGTTAATGCGGCTGATTTTTTTAATACAGAATCGGCTGCCAGTAAACCACCGTAATTGCTCCAGTAAATACCGTGCTTAGGATACAACGGAAACTGTGCTTTATTTTTCATTTCCAAAAACCAGTTGTTGCAATCCACATAGCTGATGCCTGAAGCGGAGAGCATTTTTTTGTACTCTCTGTAATTGGTATTCACAGCTGGAGTGTATCCCTCCGGTAAATACTCCTCATAAAAGCTGCCTTTACCGGGAGCAATTACCACCAGTAATTTCACGCCTTTGGAAGCCAATGTATCATTAATAGCAGCCAACTGACGGGTAATTTGTGCCAGAGTATCCGCACCGCGGTAGTTTAAACCACTGTGTTCTTTCAGGTAAATACTTTCAAACAAATACTCCTGCTTGCCCACCACAATATCGGGAGCATGAATGGTATTAAACACCAGATAATGCCATTGGTTGCGTAACCTTACCAACCAGGGCCGTAAATTGCTGTGCGCATTGTACCAGCTTTCCAGCCGGTCTCCGTATGAGGCATCAATAAAACTGCTGAAAGTAAATTCAGGTTTCGCTACCTCGGCCACCACTCCGTTGAGAGGTTTTGTTTTAATAAAAGGCACAAATGTTTGAACAGCAGGAATAAACCAAAGTAGCAGGATGAGGTAAAATATAAGGTGCCGTGCTGAATTCAAGTGCTGAGTTTTGTGCAAAATAAGTCCATTTGCCTAAAACGGGAAATAGGATGTTTCAACTTTGTATCTTTGCCGCATGAATATTTGCGAAAACATTCTTGAAACCATTGGTAATACGCCACTTGTCAAAATTAATTCTATTACCCGCGACCTGCCCTGCACGGTGCTGGCCAAGGTAGAAACGTTCAATCCCGGCAACTCCATTAAGGACCGCATGGCCCTTAAAATGATTGAAGATGCAGAGAAAGACGGAAGACTGAAACCGGGCGGTGTAATTATCGAAGGTACCTCAGGAAATACAGGCATGGGACTGGCCATTGCCGCCATCATTAAAGGATACAAATGCATTTTTACCACTACCGATAAACAGTCGCGCGAAAAAGTGGATGCCTTAAAAGCTTTAGGTGCAGAAGTAATTGTATGCCCGACAGATGTGGACCCTGAAGATCCCCGCTCCTATTATTCTGTTTCTTCCCGTTTGGTGAATGAAATTCCCAATGCGTGGAAGCCCAACCAATACGATAACCTCTCCAATTCAAAAGCGCACTATGAGCAAACCGGACCTGAAATATGGGAACAAACCGATGGTAAGGTAACTCACCTGGTAGTTGGTGTAGGCACAGGCGGTACCATTTGCGGTACAGGGAAATTCCTGAAAGAAAAAAATCCGAACATTAAAGTGCTGGGCATCGATACCTACGGTTCTGTATTTAAAAAGTATAAGGAGACCGGCATTTTTGACAAGAACGAAATTTATCCCTACATCACTGAAGGTATAGGAGAAGATTTTCTGCCGCAGAATGTTGACTTCAGCATCATTGACCACTTTGAGAAAGTAACCGATAAAGATGCGGCTTTAATGACCCGTAGAATATCTCGTGAAGAAGGCATTTTTGTGGGCAACTCTGCCGGCTCTGCTATGGCCGGTTTGCTGCAGATGAAAGACATGTTTAAACCCGGTGACATGGTGGTGGTTATTTTCCATGATCACGGCACACGTTACCTTGGTAAAATGTTTAACGATGACTGGATGCGCGACCGGGGTTTTATTGAAGACATTCAGGCTAAACGCGCTATTGATTTAATTGAAAAACACAAAAACCAGAAACTGGTTACCGTAAATGAAAACGATTTGGTAGAACAGGCCTTCACCATCATGAATAAGTACGACATCTCTCAACTTCCCGTGGTTAATGATAAAGGCGTATTTACCGGTTCATTAAACGACAACGACCTTTTTGCCCGACTGGTGCAGCAAAATGAATTAAAACATCAGCCGGTGAAAACCATCATGCAACCGTCATTCCCCATGATAAGTGCAGGTTCAAGCATTGAAGAAGTATCAGCAAAGATTACCCGCGAGAACAATGCCGTACTGGTAACAGATTTGGGCGGAAACGTTCATATTATCACCAAATACGACATTATTGATGCTATTAAATAGGGCGGAACAAGGGTATTTACGCTTTCATGGAGTGAAAATGACACTTGGTGAAATGGATGCCATTTACTAGTTGTGGCTTCCTTTAAATTTGAGTGTGGATGTTTTCAAAGGCGATTAAAGAGACACCCAAAATTGTTCCTAAACCTAAACCTGATTAAGCCGCGCATAACCTGCGTGGCTTTTTCTTTTTTATCCCTTTATTTGCATCATGCAAATTCAGTTTTTCGGAGCAGCTAAACAGGTTACAGGAAGCAAACACCTGCTTACAACGCATTCAGGCAAAAAAATTCTATTGGACTGCGGACTTTTTCAAGGGAAAAACTCTGACGAAGCCAACCGTCACTTTGGTTTTAACCCGGCTGAAATTCACTGCGTAGTACTCTCCCACGCACACATCGACCATTCCGGCTTGTTACCACGTTTGTATAAAGAAGGTTTCAGAGGCTGGGTGTTTGCCACACCGGGTACCATTGACCTATGTAAAATAATGCTGGCCGATAGTGCGCACATACAGGAAAGTGACCTCACCTATGTAAACAAACGCAGAAAAAAACGGGGCGAAAATGCGCTGCAACCTTTGTACGACATACAGGACGTAGAGGGTTGTTTGAGTCAGTTTAATCCGGTAGATTACAACAACGAGGTAAGTATATGTGATGAGGTAAAATTATTATTTACTGATGCAGGACACATCATCGGCAGTGCTGTGGTTAACTTAACCATCATCGAAAACGGGGCAGAAAAAAAACTCACCTTCAGCGGAGATATTGGCCGGCCCGAAGATAAAATATTGCGCAGCCCGCAGCCGTTTCCTCAATGTGATGTGCTCATTTGTGAAAGCACCTACGGAGACCGACTGCATGAAAAAGTAGGTGATGCTGATGCCCGGTTGTTGGAGATTGTACAAAACACCTGCGTTAAAAAAGGTGGTAAACTGATTATTCCCGCCTTTAGTGTCGACCGTACACAGGAGCTAATTTATCAGCTCGAAAAAATGGAAAATGCCAAGTTACTTCCTCCGATAAAAGTTTATGTTGACAGTCCGCTTTCTACGCGAGCCACTGATGTAATGCGCGATTACACGGATGATTACAACACTGATTTTCGTCATTACATGCAACGTGACCCTGAACCTTTTTGTTTCCGCAACCTCGAGTTTGTAACAGACGTGGAGCATTCCAAATCGCTCAATTT
>DATGWX010000468.1:0-2284 GCA_035299275.1 Bacteroidia bacterium | reverse complement strand
GGTGCCCCTTACTACTACATAATAATCACCTGTTCCGGGTGATTGCGCAATAAAAGCAAGGCAGTAAGGAACAAACGGAGTACTCAGTTCGGCAGGGCCCCATACCACTTTAAGACTCATGTCTTGTACTTTGGTTACCAGTTCACTTGGTTTTGAATACGAATAAACGCACAAATCAATCAGCATGTTGAGAAGCAGATTCTGTTGTGCAGGTGTTAAATTTGGGTTGCTCATTTTGGTTAAAAATTAATGGTTGAATAAATAATGTTTAGCGACAAAACAAAGATTACACTTAAGCTATTCAACCGTATCACAGATTTCTGGGTAAATGCAATATCCCTGTAAACAGCGATAGAGCAAACAAATGAACTGAGATAAATCTTATGCGCAAGTGAGGATATTTATCCTCACTTCTTTCATGTAATTTTCCAGAAAGCCGCATTTTCACGCAGGATGTTTATCCTGCATTAAATATTTACAAATGGGTTTAAAGACTCGTTTTGTTCTCAGTGAAAAATACAACTACACTAAGTTTTATTTCACTACCCGCCACTCCACCTGAATGGGGTTGGTGGCAAGTTTTGCTGCTATGTTCCAGAGTATTTCGTGGTGGTAACTGAAACGGTCGCTTTCCACTATGTCATCGTAAGTGCTCTGTTGAGCTGATATATACTGCACCATGGATGTGTTCTCTGAAAATTCGTCCATAAACTGCGCAATCCCGATGACCTGTCCGTCAAGCACAGCCGCATAGCGGGAATGAATGCCATCATGGTCGTAGTTGAGGGTAAAGCCTGTGCATCCCTGATCAGGAAAAAGGGGGAGGATGTTGCTTTGTACGTAGTCATTATCCCACTGCCTTATCTCTTCTATCTTGGTAAAGAGTTGGTGTTCTAAAGGGAGCATCACCATGCTTACGGGTGTCACAACCGGAAAACCTCCTTCTGTTGCTGTAATTTTTTCAATGGTAACACGTGCTTCACCTGTTCCCGGTGAATCGTAGGTTATCACTACCGTGGCTTTCCAGCCCTTTTCACAACTGATATCGTATGCTCTTACCATGTATCAAAGTAAGGTATTTATAGCGGGGAAAGCAATGGGGGTGTTGTTACCTTGAGGCGTAGAATATCCTTAGTCACAGACTATGGATAGCAAGAGTTTATTAAAGAGTTCGTTTAAGCGGTTAAGCTTAAACGAACAAAGACTTTATCAGCACGTCAAGACACCCTTATCAATGTGCTTGCCGCTCCATAGCAGGTTCAGGCTGCCTTTGCTGGTGCTTTCTACTTTACCACACCATCCGTAACCTTGCCCGCAGCTGTCCTTTACCTGCAAGCTAATGGATGCAACACTGAGTGGGCAATCCTTTGGCTGAGGTATTGCCTGATAACCGAAGGCTTTGCCTGTTGACGGATCAAATTTTACGGCCACTTTTACATGCACCTCCTGACCCTTGCAGTTAACCAGTTTCACTAACAATTCACCATTTTCAGGTATGTCGCTGTTTTTCTCAAAATCAAAATCAAATTGCAGGAGTAAAAAACCTTCAGCTTCTTTGGCTGTGGCGTTTACGGCAGCCAGTTTGTAGTTGGCCTTGCATTTTTCTTTTTCAGTCTTAGCAAATTTTGTTTCTGTGTTCTGAGCCATCAACCCGGAGCTGGCTATAAGGAACATCATGCATGCTACGTATATCTGTTTCATATTATTATTAATTTAATACAAAACTGTCTCTTACCGCGAGTATTTTCTTGTGTGAATTCACTTGCTGTTTTTTTGAATCCATATACTGAATGGTAGAGTATGGTTAGGTCACGAGTTGCAAACGCTCGCCAGTATGGGCCGAACCGGAACATTATGTATTCAGTAGTGCCTCACCGCATTCTCCGTTGGTTTGTGATGAGTTTTAAACACTTCAAGCGTGGACGCTTGAAGGAACTGGAATTTCATGTAAATTTGAGAAATCTATTTTAAGATGAAACATACTTTTATTTCATTTCTTCTTATACTTTTCTTAATTGACATTGCAAGTGGGCAGACAAAGTACTGGGAAAAATTAGGACAAAAGTTTGCTTTATGTGAGAATGATTCTGTTTTCTTACGGAGGCACTCGCTGTTGGGGTATTTCCCACAAGAAATAGATAGGGGAACCGGATTTCTTGAGAATTACAATGATTCGTTTTTGTTTGAAATGGAACCCGGATGTGTCTATGGCCCTTTTGTATTAGATACTATGGCGATTTACGTAAAAATAATAAGGGCTGATAGTTCTATTCGTATGAGGGTA
>DATGWX010000467.1:0-4359 GCA_035299275.1 Bacteroidia bacterium | reverse complement strand
AGCGAAGCACACTATTGAAAAAGGTTTAGGGTACGCTTACCGCGACCGTAAAACCAAAAAACGTCATTTCCGTGCACTGTGGATACAACGTATCAACGCAGGTGCCCGTTTACATGGCATGAGTTACTCTCAGTTTATTGGTAAAGTAAATGCCAAAAATCTGGGTTTAAACCGTAAAGTATTGGCCGATTTGGCCATGAATCACCCCGAGACCTTCAAATCGGTGGTAGATGCAGTAAAATAGACATATTTAACTGTTTTTGAGTTGAAAAAGGAGCCCCAAAAGGCTCCTTTTTTTATGGGCAATTTGGTGGTTTGCTAAAATGTACCTAATTTAGAGAAACCAAATTACTCCATTATGGAACAATTCTTTGAAAATATTGCAGTTGCTTTTGAAGGTTCAGAGGCTTCTGTTGTTGCTTACAATTTAGCTGAAACCATGCACAAGCGTTTCAAAAGCCGTTTGAATTTAATTCATATTGAAGAAAACGGCAAAGGAGTGGTAGCTAAAGTAGATGAGTTCATAGAAAAGAAAAAGAATGAGGGAATACCCATCAACCTTCTCCACAAAAAAGGCAGCATTTACAAGTCAATAGTAAAAGCCACAGAAGAGTTAGATGCTGATTTAATTATTATGGGCACACACGGCATATTCGGGGTACAGGAATTTTGGATGGGTAGTAATGCTTACCGTGTAGTGAGCTCAGCACCTTGCCCTGTTATTACCATGCAGGAAAGTTTTAAACGAAACGACATTAAAAAAATCGTTTTGCCTATAGACACCTCAGATGAAACCCGCCAAAAAATCCCTTATGCTTCAAAAATGGCGGAGAGTTTTAATGCTACTATTTATCTGTTGGGTGTATCAACTGACAGCGACTCTGAGACACAAAAGTACATTCGCATATACTGCAATCAGGCTGAAGAGTTCTTTGACCGACACAAAGTAAAATATGAGCGGGAAGAAATGCTTGGGGGCAATATTACCAACAATACAATTGATTACGCCAAGAAAATAGATGCCGATTTAATCATGATTATGACAGAACAGGAACCAAACAGTTCGGCATTTTTCATGGGTAAATTTGCACAGCAGATGGTGAACCACTCACCTATCCCTGTTATGAGCATTCGCCCACGCGAAATTGGCATTGCCGGTGGATCAGGCTACTAACTAATTTACTGCCTTACCACACGTGCAGTAAAAACCTGATTATCGCTGCTTATTCTTATCAGATAGATTCCTGATTCGTAATTCTCCGGAAAAAGAATCAGTTGATTGCTGACGGTGCAATTGCTCACCCTTTTACCTGTAAGATTATATACTTCAACCTGCATCATTCCGCTATTTTTATTGGTAATACGAAGCTGCCCCGTTCCTGATGCAAACCCGGCTGAATTTAGCAGCTCAAAACCAATAACCGATTCTGTCTGACGTTTCACTCCCACCATCTGCTCAATAATGTTTCTTCCCATAAATGCTTGCTGTATTGGAAACCAATGTTGCTTGCCATAAAGGATACTGTCTGCATCAAGCATGAACCTGCACATATCTTTCATAGTAGAAGAGCGTGCCATCATAGGCAATGAACTTATGAGTAAACGTTCCGTTAAAGGCGACCCTAATAAATCATCTAAATCAGCCATGGTAGCTGAAAATATTTCGGAGTTCCAGTAGAAATCCTGACCATTATTAAAAGGATATGTTTTGGTGGTACCGGCACTTCGGCCTGCCCATTGTATGGCGGCATTGTTCCCATCCCAGTTAAATATTTTACGCCAGTTGTAAGGAGTAAATCTTTTGGAATGAGCAATGGCCATGTAATCACAGATGGCTTCATCTATGGCCTGTCTTTCTTTGGTAAGATTATCCGTATCCGTAGTTTTCCCAATAATAGAGTGGGTATATTCATGCACAATCACATCTGCATCTTCCCCGTCATCAATACCTCCCTCTCCAAGAAACAAAGCGGGACGACCGTTGTAGCTGGAAAACATTGACTGATCTGCGGTACCCAAAGCATGTGCATCTACCAATACTGTGTCATTAATAAGATTCAAAAAGCCTAAGCTGTCGAGGTGTTTATGGTATACATTTAAATGATAAAAAACATTCACATCTTCGAAACCCGGCTGGCTTCGGGTATAAAAAAACTCCGGCACTGTTGACGTAACGGGATTAATGACCGGGGAACTGAATTCCATCATCTTAAAGTATTTATTAACCAGCGAGAATTTTGTGCCGTCAAACCACACTTTCATGCTCACGTCTTTGCGTTCATTGTTTAAAACCGTCACATCAGCATCGCTGCTATCAATGTATGGAGAACCGTATGCCATTTGAGCGGTAGTAAGCGGGTCGGGTAAAAAAACTTTGGCTTGCACTGTACTGTCGCCCGGCATAAAGTATTTATTCAGACTTTCGCATAAAAGCAATGCACCAGTTTCTGCATGATACACCTTGCGCAAATCAGCTTCCTGAGCTATACGGCCCGGCAATAAAGTTCCATGCTCGTACACCCAAATGGCAGCATTTTCATGGACCGGAATATCTTTTATTGGCCACAAACCATTGATGAAAGAAATAATATTACCCTCAACACTTACATTCACTTTTACTTCTCCTCCAATAACCGGAACACCTTTCCATGTTTGCACAAAAGTGTAGTGTTTACCCAAATTACTGGTTCTTACAGTTTCCAGCTTCACACTACTTTCTGAAAAAGATAATTCAGGCAAATGCTGCTCACAATAGTCCGCTACCTTTTTCTCTATGTCAACAACAGCAGCAAAACTTAATGGTGCGGCTATCACCTGCGATGTGCGCTGAAGCAACTCCTCCGTGGCTTTTCCTTGCGGTAACACTGCAGTTTGCGCAAAAATGGCAATACTGTTAATACTCAAAAATGTGAATACACTTACTCTTTTCATATAGTGTAAAGATAATGAATTTTAAATTGATGGTAAGATTTCACTGCATTCAAAAACCCTTCCACACGCCCTAACCTCAGACTAAACTCAATTTCGTTTTGCTCTCCGGTATAATGGTGTGCGGTTATTGTCGCCTGCTCCTGACGTAAGAAACGATACGCTTCATTCTCCAACTCAAAGGGGTATTCCATACGGTAATGTGAACACAGTTCCTTTTCCAATACAGTGGCGTTTTTAAGTGCAAGGGTTGCAGCCTCTCCGTATGACTGAATGAGTCCGGGAACACCTAATAGTTTGCCGCCAAAATAGCGCACAACCACTACCATTACATTGGTAACACCTGCTGACAATATCGCCCTGAGTATAGGGCGGCCTGCAGAATTCGAAGGCTCTCCATCATCATTTACGCGGTAGTGGTTGTTATCTAAACCCAGTTTATAGGCATAACAATGATGCGTAGCATCGGGGTATTCTTCTCTCAGCTTTTTGAGTTGTTCTTTAACCTGATTTTCGTTTTCTATCGGAAAAGCAAAAGCAAAAAACCTACTGCCACGTTCACGCACTTCAGCCTTTGATGGCGCTTCGATGGTGGTATACGTATCGGCAAACAAACTCATGAATACGCAATGATGGCAATAGACAGAATGGCCAGTAACAGCCCCAACAAAGCCCTTCCTGTAAGTTTTTCTTTAAACAAAACTGTTGCAAGCAAAGTAGAGAGCAGCACAATCCCAATGTTATTTATAGGAAACACAAGAGTAGAAGTAAGACTTGGCTGATGCAAAGTGCGGAAAAGAAAATACATGGAAAAATAATTGGGCAGCCCCAGCAACACTCCTCCGATAAGGTTGCGTGACAAAATTTTCTCCCGGTATACGATCACATTTCTAAGCAACAAAATTAATCCTGCAATAAATGCCATGCCGAATACTACAGTAAGCACCGTATCAACTGAAACATTGTGCAGATAGGTTACCTGCAGGTATTTCATAATAGAGTCTATAGCTCCGCTGCCTATAAAAACCAACAACGGATACAGGTAAACCGAGAATCCACTTGAATGCACCTGTTCATTTCTTCCTACCACAAAATACAAGGCTGCCAGAGAAAGCAATATACCCGACAGCTTAAGTCCATTCATACTTTCACCCAATATTACTACTGCAAATAAAAGCGGGATTATCACAGACATTTTGGCGGCAACCATACTCACCGAAACCGATACTTTTTGAGCAACCCACCCGATTGCATTAAACACTGTAATAAATAATATACCCAGCATGGCAGCCCACGGGAACCAGTCATTTTGCGACAATATTTGAGCTTGAAAGGGTTGAGCTGAAAAATAAGCCCCCATCAAAAAACATACAGCGTAGTTCACAACTATCGCCTGAAATGTGGTTACCTTATACTTCTCAAAAAACTTAA
>DATGWX010000466.1:0-3578 GCA_035299275.1 Bacteroidia bacterium | reverse complement strand
TGGTGTTGGGTCCGCGTTCGTCTTTGTTCTTACCCTACACTAATCTGGGCTTAATCATTGTAGACGAAGAACACGAGGGTTCTTTCAAACAACAAGACCCTGCCCCGCGTTACCATGCACGTGATACAGCCATTTATCTGGGTAATTTATGGAAATCCAAAATTCTGTTAGGATCAGCCACCCCATCTTATGAAACCTATCACAATGCTGTTACAGGTAAATTCGGTTTAGTAGAATTACTCAAACGTTTTGGCGAAACCGATATGCCAGAAATTATTCTGGCCGACATCAGCGAGGATAAAAAATCCAAGCGTATGCGCGCCATGTTTGGCACCATGCTCATGAATGAATTGGAGCAATCTTTTGCCAAACACGAGCAATCTATTCTTTTTCAAAATCGCAGAGGCTATGCTCCAATGCTGGAGTGCAACGTGTGCAGTTGGGTACCCAAATGTGTAAATTGTGATATTCACCTTACCTACCACAAGTATGCACACAAGCTCAAGTGCCATTTGTGTGGTTATGCTGAAGCACCTTCCAATAAGTGCAAACAATGCGGCTCAGTTGAGCTGGGTATGATGGGGTTTGGAACAGAACGTATTGAAGATGATTTAAACGCACTGATACCTGAGGTACGAATACTACGACTGGATTTAGAAACCACACGGGGCAAAAACAGTCATCATGATATTATACACGACTTTGAACAGCATAAGGCAGATATACTTGTAGGCACACAAATGATCAGCAAGGGACTTGACTTTGGAAAAGTAAATCTGGTAGGTATTGTAAATGCTGATCAGCTCCTTACTTTTCCTGATTTCAGAGCCAATGAAAAAGCCTTTCAACTGATAGAACAAGTAGCAGGAAGAGCAGGAAGAAGAGAAACCAAAGGCCGGGTAATTATTCAAACGGGCAACCCCTCGCATAAAGTTTTACAAATGGTAACGCAACATGATTACCATAAGCTTTACCTGAGTGAAATGCTCGAGCGCGAACAATTTCACTATCCACCCTATTACCGCTTGATTCAATTAACCCTGCGTTGTAAAGACGAGGCTGTTGTGAAAGAAGCCGCTAAACATCTGGCTGCTTCCCTGAGACAAACGATTGGTAAAAGGGTAATAGGTCCTGAAAGCCCCTACATTAGTCGTGTGCGTAATAAATACCTGCAACAATTGCTCATTAAATTTGAACGTGACAACATTTCGCCCAACAAGATAAAAGACTTATTACGCAAAAGTTTTGAAGAGTTGGCTTCAGATAAGAAGTTTAAAGTAGTGGAGATTATTGCAGATGTTGACCCGTATTAATCCGTCTCCGTCAGAAATAAAAATTTCGACATACTGCACTTAATCTCTTCAGTACATAAATTCCCCATACTTCCCTCGTGTGTGTGAAGCAGCTCCCCGGAAGCCATAAAAGTTCCCGAAGCAATTTCTGCACCTACCTGTTTATAGGCATCACGGAAAGAGATTCCTTTTAATACCAACTCATTCACCCGTTCAACACTGAAGATATGCCGGTAACGTTCATCCTTCAGCAAGTCGCTTTCTACACGAATGTTTCTCAATGTAAAAGCAGTTACATGCAGGCATGACTTTAACTCCCCTATTGCCGGAAAGAGTATCTCTTTTGTAAGCTGCAAATCACGGTGGTATCCGGAAGGTAAATTATTAATGAGCAACGTAAGTTCGTTGGGGACCGATTGAATGCGGTTACATTTAGCACGCACCAACTCCAACACATCCGGATTTTTTTTGTGTGGCATAATGCTGGAACCGGTAGTCAATTCTTCCGGGAAAGAAATAAATCCAAAATTCTGGCTCATGTACAAACATATGTCATACGCCAGTTTTGATAATGTAGCAGCAAGCGTACTCAAGGCCACGGCAACCGATTTCTCTGACTTGCCTCTGGTCATTTGTGCGTACACCACATTATAGTTCATTTGTTCAAATCCCAATAACTTTGTTGTAAGTTCCCTGTTAAGGGGAAAGGAAGAACCGTAACCGGCTCCCGATCCCAAAGGATTTTTATTACAAATACGGTAAGCTGCTTCCACCATTTCCATATCATCTGTAAGGCTTTCAGCATAAGCACCAAACCACAAACCAAAGGAAGAAGGCATGGCCACTTGCAAGTGTGTGTAGCCGGGGAGAAATTTATCCCGATGCGTTTCACTCAAGTATTGAAGCACATCAAACAACTCCATCACCAGCCTGCTGATACTTTTGAGTTCGCTGCGCAAATAGAGTTTCACATCAAGTAATACCTGATCATTGCGTGAACGTCCGCTGTGAATTTTTTTACCTGCTTCGCCAATGCGTTGCGTAAGCATCCATTCCATCTGCGAATGAATGTCTTCTGCTTCTTCATTGATCTCAAATGCCCCGCTTTTTATTTCTGTCAGAATACTATTGAGTTCCTGATGAATGAGCGAGAGTTCTGCCTCACTCAACAAGCCTGCCTGTTGCAACATTTGTGTATGTGCCAAAGAACCGAGCACATCAAACTCCGCAAGTTGTAAGTCAAACTCGCGGTCTTTTCCTACCGTAAAATCGTTAATCAACGCTGTAGTTGCAGAGGTAATATTACCTTCTTTTTGCCAGATTTTCATGTATAAATAATTGAATCGAGTAATCGGATGTAGAGTGCTATACCCTCCTTAATTTCATGTAGAAAAATAAATTCATCAGCTGTATGTGAACGGGCGGAATCACCCGGACCAATTTTCAATGACGGGAACGGCATCAATGCCTGATCAGAAGTGGTAGGGGAACCGTACATTTCCCTCCCCAGCAGTATACCTGCCTGAACAACGGGGTGTTCCTTACTGATAGCAGAAGGGCGCAAACGCATTGACCTTGGTATTACTTCGCATGAAACATGCGCTCGAATAACATCGAGAATCTCTTCCAAAGTATAAGCATCCGTGCAACGTACGTCCACTGTAAAATGACAAACATCCGGCACCATGTTGTGTTGGGTACCGCATTGAATCTGAGTCACACTCATTTTAACAGCACCCAGCATAGCGGATATTTTGGGGAAATTATAGGTACGAAACCATTCAACATCAGGTAGTGCTTTGTACAGTGCATTCTCTCCCTCGTCACGAGCAGCATGGCCTGATTTACCACGGGCTATGCAATCCAGCACCAGCAAACCTTTTTCAGCGATGGCCAAGTGCATTTGTGTAGGCTCACCCACCAAAGCAAAACTAATTTCACCCAACTCCTGCAAAACTGATTCAATACCATTACTGCCGGAATTTTCTTCTTCAGCAGTGGCAGCAAAAATCACATTATGTGAAAGATTTTGCCGGTTGTAATAGTGTGTAAATACCGTCATTAAACTCACCAGAGCACCGCCCGCATCATTGCTTCCCAATCCGTATAATTTATCCTCTTTTACTATAGCATCAAAAGGGTTAAGCGTGTAGGATTTATTGGGCCTCACTGTATCGAGGTGGGAGTTTAAAAGTATAGCAGGTTTAGTTGAATTAAAGTGCCTGTTCTTTGCCCACACATTATTCCCCTTGCGAAAAAACGGAATGCCTTCGTTTTGCAAATACT
>DATGWX010000465.1:0-4075 GCA_035299275.1 Bacteroidia bacterium | reverse complement strand
GTTGGGACAAACAGTTGAGCAATTCTTTTGTGGCGAATTACTTTACACGCATTGATTATTTGCTGGCAGAAGTGCCGCGCAGATTTGAAGGCTTTATCTCAGCAGAGGGCAACATAGGTACCTTGCAGATTAACGGTTCGGTGGGTGGTTTTGTTCGATTGGGTTTGTTTGACCCTTACCTGCGTAGTATAGGTCCTACCACTAAACGCAATGTGAACTACAAACGCATAACAGGATATCAGATCTATATAAGGGTGGGACAGGAGTTGAAGTTAATAGGGTTTGACGCTACTATGGAAGGAGGATTGATTAAACAGAAGCAAAACCAGTACACACTGGCCAGTCAGGATGTTACACGTCAGCTCTGGAACACCCATGCCGCACTTGGTTTTTCCTTGCGCAATCTTTTTGTGGAAGTTCGGGGAGATTATGTAACGCATCAGTTTAAAGGAGGCACTGATCACCGATGGGGCAATATACATGTTGGCTTTGCGTTTTAAATCTTTCCGGTTTTTGCTGAGTTGAAAATTGTATTTTTGTCCTTGAATATGCCGCGCATTTTTTTATTTTTCTGTTGCTTTCTTCTTACGTTGGTGGCTTTGGCTCAGGACGAAGAAGAACGTTTACAGTTTAGCGGAAAGGTATATCAACAGGATAGTCTTCAACCGCTTGCATCGGCTTATGTTATTATTAAAAAGTCGGAGGGCGGTACGATAACCGATGCATACGGCCGTTTTGTTTTGTATGTAAAACCTAGCGACACCATATTGGTTACGTACACCGGTTTTGAAACCCAAGTCATCCCGATTAGTAATCTCCTTCATAATAAAAAAGGGAGTGAGCTTTTTTTACGCATTTACTTAAAACCGCTTGTGGTTAAACTCCGATCGGCTGTGGTCATGGCTGTTCGACCTGTGGACGCGGGTAAAACGGATAAGAATTTTTTTGAAGGACAAATTAAAAGCTACACAGTAAAACCAACATTGAGCACAACAGGTGGATTAGCGCTGGTGGGCGGCCTCTCGGCCATATTGATGCCGTTTACGCGCAAGGGTAAGGAGATGATTAAGTTTGAAGAAATGTACCTGCGAATGGAAACAGAACGCGTGGTAAGAAAACGCTTTAATGATGATTTGGTACATGATTTAACAGGTATGGATTATGCCGATATTCCGGATTTTAAAAGATTCTGCGGATTCAGCAATGACTTTGTATTAGGCAGCAGTGATTATGATTTTTATTTTGCTATCCGAAAAGCATACGAACGTTACCTGTTCAGTAAATTTGGTATTCGCGAACAAAACAAATAATGAAAAACCCAACCGATAATCCCTGGACATTGTTAAGCGAACGTGTGGCGTATGAGTCGCCATGGATACAGGTGAATCACCATGAGGTACTAAATCCGGTGGGAAATCCGGGTACTTACTCTGTGGTACATTTTCAAAAACTGGCCATTGGTATTTTACCCATTGATGAAGAAGGTTACACCTGGATAGTGGGACAATACCGTTATCCGATAGCGCAGTATAGCTGGGAGATTCCTGAAGGCGGGGGTGATATAGACGTTGAACCTGTTGTATCAGCACAACGTGAGCTTTTGGAAGAAGCCGGATTGGTGGCAGGCAAATGGGAACTTATTCAGCAAATGTACCTTAGCAATTCAGCCACAGATGAGTTGGCTTACATTTTTCTCGCTACTCAACTTACGCAAGAAAAACCTGAACCTGAAGAAACCGAACAACTGCAGATTCGTAAACTACACTTTAACGAGTTGTATGAATTGGTGGTGAAAGGCGAGGTGCTCGACAGCCTGACTGTTGCAGCCGTATTAAAACTCAGGTTACTTATTACAGAAGGTAAATTCAGCTTACCAGATTCAGCACGAAAACAGTAATGTGTTTGATAGCATCGCTGAAAGCAATGTTGTACCATACGTTGAGGTAAATCAGGTAAAGAGCAAAAAGCGAGGTGAAAAATATCAGACTTATTCCGGTAATTCTACCGCCTATATTTTTACCTGCGCTCAGTAGTTTTTGAGCAATACGTTTTACAATTCCGTCTAACCATTTGTAAGCAGGGAATAAAACAAAAACAATTACCGCCATGCCTATAAGTGTTGCACGGTAAGGACTCATGCCTTCTTTGAGGTGCAGGATGTAAGTTGAAATTCTGTTGCTCAATAATTCAAACAACAGTATGCTGATAATAAACACCAGTACACTGATGAGCCCTTTCCCTTTCACGTTGATGGAGTACTAAGAATGCACTGTAAAACCAATGCCCGGTTTCTGGTTGCCTTTTGATTTGTCTACCTTAAATTCATTCACATCAGCAAGGGTTAGTGACTTAATCATTTCAGAAGCACGTTTTCCCGGATCCAGTTTGGCCAATCGCAGATGCTGGTTTTTGATGGCTTCTTCTACCACTTTGCGAACGGAGCGTGCATTGCCAAAAAACTTGTCTTTGTTGGCATGCAATTCAATCAAAAATGCTTTCAGGAATTTGGCTGCTTCTTTATCGGGCTTGATGTTGTTATCAGCCATCATTTTCACAGCTATATCATACAACTGAGTTGCATTGTAATCATCAAAATGAAGTTCCTTATCAAAACGTGATTTTAAACCCGGGTTCGATTCCAGAAAACGTTTCATGTTATCGGTGTAGCCGGCCGCAATTACTACAAATTCTCCTCTGCGGTCTTCCATTCTTTTCAGTATGGTTTCAATAGCCTCTCTGCCGTAGTCATTTTCTCCACCCTCCGTTAAAGAGTAGGCCTCGTCAATAAACAGCACACCACCCATAGCGCGTTCCAATACTTCGTTGGTTTTAATGGCCGTTTGACCAATAAAACCTCCAACCAATGCCTGACGATCGCACTCCACCAAATTGCCACGTTCCAAAATACCCAGTGCTTTATAGATTTGAGCCAGCACACGGGCCACAGTAGTTTTTCCAGTGCCCGGATTGCCTGTGAATACAGTGTGTAACGAAAAGGTCTGACGAACATCTTTGCCTATTTCGCGGTAAAAGCGAACAAGTTTTACCAGTTCATCTATTTCATTCTTTACACTTTCCAACCCTATCATGCTGTGCAGCGAGTTGAGTGCAGCTTTCAGTAACTCTTCATCCACCGGTATATCCGCAGCCATTTTGCGTTTTGTCCCGAATATTTTTTCAATATCAACATCAGTCAGAGTGGAGAGTTCTTCTTTGCTCAACTGTGTGGGGTCAACGCTTTGCATTACACGCAAGCCCATGTTCATCTTTGCTTCATCAATAAGCGAGTTCACGTAACGCGCGTTGCCAAAAGAGTTGTCACGTTCGCGGTAAGCTTCTACCAATCGTTTGTACAAAGCGGTTTTAGATTCTTCATTGAAATTTACGCCACGTTTTTTGCAACTGAATTCAGCAATGAGCATTAATTCCTGCGGGGTGTAATCAGGAAACTCATAATACATATTAAAGCGTGATTTCATACCCGGGTTAGAGGTAAGAAAAGTGTCCATCTCTTCGGGATATCCGGCAACTATTACAGCAATATCACCATCTCCGTCACTCATTTCCTTAAGCAGAATTTCTATCACTTCCTTACCGAAGTCTTTCGAGTCGTCATTTTTACGAGCGAGAGCATAGGCTTCGTCAATAAAAAGTATGCCACCCTTTGCCTTTTTGATGGCCTCTTTGGTTTTAGGTGCGGTTTGTCCGATGAATTCAGCCACCAGATCACTACGGTCTACTTCATGCACGTGACCTTTGCTCAACATGCCCAGCTTCTTGTAAATTTTACCCAACATTTTGGCCACAGTAGTTTTACCTGTTCCGGGGTTGCCGGTAAATACAGCGTGCAGGTTGAGTTTATCTTCGTCTTCAAAGCCTTTATCTTTTCTAAGGCGGATGAAGTTGAGGTAATTGGTGTATTCTTTTATTTTGGTTTTGATGCTTTCCAACCCGATGAGTTCTTCCAGCTCCTTCATCACATCCTCCACACTTTCGGGTTCGTTTTTAAAACGCTCAGTTGTGGCAGGTTTGGCTTTGGTGGTAGTTACAATAGGCAAATCCTCATCTCCGGCAT
>DATGWX010000464.1:0-2294 GCA_035299275.1 Bacteroidia bacterium | reverse complement strand
CAATGGTAAGTTTTACAGACTCCTCTTCGAACAATCCCACATCATGGTTGTGGACCTTTGTTCCCAACACTGTTAGTTATGTTGGCAGTTCCTCCGCTTCACAAAATCCTAAGGTAGTATTTTCAGCTACGGGCTTCTATTCAGTTACCCTTAAAGCGAGTAATGCTTTTGGTTTTGATGAAGAAACACAAACCAATTATATACGGGTAATTGGTACAGGAATAAATACGATAGAAGAAGTATTCCAATTTACTGTATTCCCCAATCCTGCAAAATCACAAGCGGTGATTAACTGGAGTGGCCGGGGAGAAATTGCAACAGGCCGTTTAACGGATGTAACAGGCAAAAGCATACAAACCTTTACCATACCGGCACAAAACAACACATACGTTTTGCCTCTATCATCGTTGGCTTCGGGCATATATTTCATTCAATTACAAACAGCAGAGGGAACATTCGCTCAAAAACTAATCATTGAATAAGTATGTCAGAACGTTTATACGACCTTGCCACATTACAGGACATTGGCGGAGATGACCCCGCTTTTATGAAAGAGATGGTTGAAATGTTTGCCACCATTACACCCGATACTTTAATCGACATTAAACAAGCTATTCAAACGGAGAACTGGCAGCAAGTAGGCAGCATCGCCCATTCATTAAAGGCCAACCTGATCAGCTATGGGATTTCAGGGATGAAAGATATTATTCTTCAACTGGAAAGTTGCGGCTCCAATGAACATCCACGAGCTTTTGCCTTAGATAACTTTGCCATATTGGAGAACGTTTGTTCCCGAGCCATACAGCAGATGCTCGAAGATTATATGTTGAAATAATTAGCCCATTTCGGGACAAAGTACTATTATTGTAAACATGTCCCGAAAACATTTACTCTTCTGCTTTGGTGTTATAGGTTTGCTGACCGCGTTCGCTTCCTGCAAAAAGTATCCGGTTGACGAAGAACCTCCCCTAGTTATTGTTACACCTGTTGATTCAATAACTTTGGTTCAGTTTACCGGTTTGATAGGTGTGGATTCCATCAAAATATATGAGAATGTAAATAACTATTTCAACACACAAATCAATCAGCGGTTTACTGCTACACCGCCCGATTCGTCCAGCATTACTTTTAACTCAACCCTTAAACAAACCAACTCCAATACCGGCATCTTTTCGGTTAATAAATCTACGCTCCTCTTTACAGGTTCCAACCCGAATGAAAGTGATTTTGAAAACTTTTTTCAACCGGGTAGTGTGTCTTTTGCCACATTACTTACACCCAACGGCATCACCATAGAATGGGTTGACAAAACAGGAACAGTATGGACCAGCAACGGAGATCAGACAGGTAGCAATTTCAACATCATTACATCCGGCAAAAGATTAGTCTCAGGTACTGCCTTAATGGATGTAAAGTGTTTCTTCAACTGTAAACTTTACCACACCTCAGGCCCCACGCTCAACATCTCCGGTCGTTTTAACGGCTCGTTTAAAAACAACTAACTCACCAACCTAACCAATGGACAAAGACAACCAACTGTTGCGAATTTTTATGGTAGAAGATGATCCGGTGTATAGCCGTATGCTTCGCTATATACTGGAACTAAATCCCGAACATGAAGTACATGCTTTCAGCAGCGGAAAAGAATGTGTAGATAACCTGCACAAAAAACCGGATGTAATCACGCTTGACTATTCGCTCACGGATATGACCGGTGCTGACGTATTAAAGAAAATCAAAAATTTTGACCCTGACATAAACGTTATCATTCTCTCTGGCCAAACAGACATTTCTACTGCAATTAACCTGTTGAAAGAAGGCGCTTACGATTACATTACCAAAGACAACGACACCAAAACCAGATTGCTCAATACGCTCAACAACATCCGAACAAAGAGTGAGTTGAAACTGGAATTGGATACTCTTAAAGAAGAACTCGAAAAAACCTATGATTTCCATAAAAGCATTGTAGGAAACAGTGACGTGATGAAAGGCATTTTCCGCCTGCTGGAAAAGGCCCTTAAAACAGACATTACCGTTTCCATATACGGTGAAACGGGAACAGGTAAAGAAGTGGTGGCCAAAGCCATCCATTACAACTCCATCAGAAAAAAAGAACCTTTTGTGGCAATTAACGTAACAGCCATTCCAAGGGAGTTAATTGAAAGTGAGTTATTCGGACATGAAAAAGGAGCCTTTACAGGAGCCACGGGCCGCAAAACAGGTCGCTTTGAAGCTGCCGGAAAAGGCACTATTTTTTTAGATGAAATAGGTGAAATGTCGCTTGACATGCA
>DATGWX010000463.1:0-6015 GCA_035299275.1 Bacteroidia bacterium | reverse complement strand
GTAATACCGCGCAATGATTTTAGTTCTTACCGCGGGCAGTACCAGCTGGCAGACGTGTACCGGTATTTGAGTGAAGCTTATGCGGGGTATCATTTTAATAAATGGAACGGTATCAACATAGATGCGGGTCTGTTTATGTCGTACATCGGTCTCAACTCTTTTTATCAGGCGGAGAATTGGGAGTATCAGGCCTCCTTTACTTCTGATAATACACCGTGGTTTTTTAACGGCATCCGTTTTCAGGTTTTCCCCACAAAACATTTAAAAATAGAAACCTGGATTATTAACGGCTGGCAGAGTTATGGTAAATTCAATTCCATGCCGGGTTTGGGTGGCAACATCACCTGGGCTCCCAACAGCAATGTAAAAGTATTAACCAACAACTACTACGGTACCGATGCAGCAGGTTTACCGGATAGAAAAAGATTTCACTCCGATAACAGCTTGCTGTTGCGTTACTACGTGCGGCCCAAATCAAAAGGTATAACAAAGGCGGCCTTTTCGCTTACGGCAGATATAGGTTTTGAAAAAGGCGGGGGCGTAAACGGATTTAAAAACGGGGATAGTTTACAAGGACCGGCACAATACTTTCTCAGTGCCATGTTCTATAACAGAATATGGTTTGCCAAAAACACCTGCGCCATTACGGTGGGTGGTGGAGTGATGACTAACCCTGGCCGTTACTTAGTGTTGTACCCTACCGGGCAAGCAAGCCCGTTGCCCAATCCCAATAACCTTACACAAACAGAAGGCGCATTTCCGTTTAGTGCCAACCCGGGCGATAAGTTCTCAGGGTGGGATTGCTCAGCGAATTTTGATTTTATGCCTAACCAAAGCATTACTTTAAGGTTAGAGTTTGTGCATCGTGAATCCGGTGTTCCTTATTTTGCCGGACGAGGTGGAGTTACTTCCCCTTCAGGTTATAGTACTGCAACTTTGGACCCTAACTGGCGACCGCATCTGGTAAAATCGGAGAGCCGTATTATTGCAGCCCTGTTGTTCAGGTTATAAAGACCGTAGGCTCACTCCTCTTAGTATAAACCCTAAAAATATTTAGGGTTTTCATTATGCATATTTAGGGTTTTCCCTATTGCGTGTACCCTCTTTTTCAAAGTAGTTTTACTTAAAATTTCAACCCTGCGTTTGTGTACCTGTTTAAACACGTTAAACAGGTTGCAACAGAAAGCACATGGAAGTTGAAATAAAAAACCCAAACGGACGATGCAAAAGCCTTACAAGTAAGAAACAAACAACTAAAAACTAACTTATATGAAAATTAAATCAATTCCCGTATTCCTGTTTACAGCAACGCTTGCCTCTGTTATTTTTTACAATTGTGGTGGAGGCAACTCAACCAAAAATGAAACAGCCACTGAGGCAACCCCATTTCAACAAACCAGTTTACCTCAAGATGTGCTTCAAAGTTGTGTAGTAGATAATGCTACTTTAGCCTCGTGGTTTGTAGATGGTCAAATAACCGAAAACGGTCAGGTTAAAGCGGCTAACAGTGTTTTGTTTAACCCGCAAAACAATTGCTCTTTCTATACCTGGTCTGAGCAAATGTTTTTGTGGCTTACTTCTAAGGATGGCTCAGTTACTGTGTTTGAATCTCCTGATTTTTACACCGTATCACCTGTTACCAACAATGCACGTCATTTAATTCCTCACAAGAAAGGTGATGTGCTTAGAGCAACTTCCAATTTAGCTAAGTTAGATACAGAAGAAGGACAAGCCACAGACAACGTGTTGCTCGACCGCTACGGCAACGTAGTGTACTTCATTACCATGGTGAATGATGTGTATGCTGCCATGGTGCAAATGGCCGCTCAATACCCGGATAGTATCACACAGTTTCCTACTACACAGCAACAATTAGATTCCATACTTTATTATGCCAAAAACAATAACATCCCGATTTCCAATCCCAATGTACTGGCTATGGAACTTAAAACATCCTGGGTAAAGTTAAACGGGTCAATGAAGGAAAAAGACTACATTACTATTGATGCCATAATTCCCGAGTATGATAAAAAAAGTGAAAGTCTTTGGGTACTTAAAGGTGAAACTAAAGCCAAACTGGCTTTGGTTGGTATGCACATTGTAGGCAGTGCCAACGGTCATCCTGAAATGATCTGGTCTACCTTTGAGCACCGGTCAAACACACCCAATGGCAGCTACCAATACATCAACACCAAAGGTGATACAGTTACTGTTCCTGCCGACAATTCAGGGCAGTGGTTGTTTAACCAGAATGCACAGAATACCAATATAGCTGATGCTAACATTAGTTTTGCCCAATTTAACCAGGATACAATTTCGGCTGATACAAATAAGGGTAATCAAATTATCCAACCCAGCAATACTATACGTGTTCTTCCCTGGGGATGTGCCTATGATGTGCAACCCAATCAGGAAGATGCTTCACCTGCTGCTGCTAATAGTGAAGTGATAGCCATCAACAATTCCATAATCAATAATTTGAAAGGTAATGATGTGCGTAAAAACTACATCTTCATTGGTTCCACCTGGACATTTGGTGGAGCAGTACCTAACGGAAATGTATACAACCCCACTGTAGCGGGAAGTACAGCACCGGGCGCAGCCATAGGCACCAGCAGTTTGGCCAACAGCACCATGGAGACCGATTTCCAACTTACCCCCACTCCCAACATCAAAGGTGTATCTGCCAGCAACACTTGCTTTACCTGCCACAACGGTACATTAGACCCCAAGCTATATCCTACTCAAGCGGATGGTTTCATTGGCCTTAGCCACGTGTTTGGGCAACTGATGCTTGGTGTACCGCAAAACAAGCAGCCTAAAAAATAACATCTTCCATCACCTGCCCCTGTGTGGTTTGAAAGCATACACACAGGGTGCGGGTGTTTCTAATAAAAACCGAATAAATTCATGTGGAGCAGACCCACTTTTAAAAACGAGCTGGCTGTAACAGCTACCTTACAGGGCATTACCCGAAAAGCCTTATGAGTAGGAATAATTTAACTAAATATGAAAAGCAACATACTACGTAAACTTACCAGAGCAACCTTGATGATAATGTTATTAATAGGCTGTGCCATTTTTTATCAGGCTTATACACCTAAAACATTTATGTCTGCTGATAAGGTAATTCTTAAAGTGTCTTATCAGGTTCCTGCCGATATTTCTAACCCTGCTGATTCGGTTGCTGCAGCCTTGTTTGCCTGGCAGGAATTTATTGCATTAACATGGCCGGCTAAAAAAAATACCGATACGACTTCATCAGGTTATTTCAGGTGTATGCCTGATACCAATGTACTATATGGATCTACCGGAGCCGGAGGCACTGTTGTTTGGGAAACCTATTATCACCGCGATGAGTTATATCCCAACTATCCTGACGCAAACCTGCATAGTTTACCCGGTCCCAATGCAACACCTAATTACTTATATGGCAGTAACACCATCAACAAGGCCAACCCGGGCACTAAGCAAAACTTATTTAACAACCTGGATGAAGCCAGTGAAATTTCGATTGCCAATATGTATTTTACCCCATTAGCAAAACAAGCTGACTCACTTGCTAAAGCAAAAGCGGCAGCCCCCGTGCTTGCACATGCTACTGTAAAAGCGGGCATTATGTATGAAGCCAAGGGTAATTCTACTATTTACAATTATGTTAATACGAATAGCTACAACAACAGCAGCAAAAGGACACCCGCACTCCAAGCAGCTATCAACAGAATCAACAATAATTTCAAGGATACCGCAGGAAATTTTAACCTGCCTTATGGTTCTATAGAAATTAAAGCCAGCTGGAGACGCTACAATGCAGGAGCAGATAACCTTAAACAATTTCACTGGTCGGTGGGGATGTATTACAGCACCAATGCTCAGGGACAACTGGTAGTTCATAACGATACCATTTTGCTGGTAGGGCTGCACATCATTCAAAAAACCCCCAACGTTCCCACCTTTGTGTTTGCCACATTTGAACACGTATCGAATGAAAAAAACGGATTTAGGTTTTTCAATCAGGATCCACAAACAGCACAGCTTTTTGATACCAGTGTTATGCCTCCCAAAACATACCGCCTGTTGCCTGATTCTGGTGTGATTGCAGCAAACAGACAATTTCCTATCCCGGCCTATATCGCAAAAATAAATCAGCAAATTCAAAAGCAATTACGAAGTACTTTTGGACAAAGTGTGGTATGGGCCAACTACCAGTTGATAGGTGTACAGGCATTGGTAACCAACGACCCAACTGCACTGGTACCCAAACAACAATTCTATCTGTCTAACTTTGCTACGGAAACCAACAATACCTTGCAGTTTTTTCAAGGTGGTCTGTCGGGTCCCGGAAGTAATGTACCTGCCCCTACAGCTGCACATGTTTTTAAATACAATCCAACGGTAAAACAATATACTGCCTATACCGCAGGTGGTTGTTTAGGTTGCCACGGTTCGCAGGGGCAATTTAAAGGTGGTGATTTCAGTGTTATTGCCGCAACGGGTAATACATTCATTCCACAGGCGGTAACGCCTTATCCCGTTTTAAGTAAAGTATCCCCGCAAAACCCTAAAGATTTCCCCTTACCCAAAAGCATAAAATTTGCGAAGCACACTTTTACTAAACTGAATAACTATAAAGATGTACAAAATCTGTTAGGTGATTTCGTAAGCAATAATACCAACATAGGGCAGATAGGTCCACCCCATGCGTCTTTCTGGGAGACGATGCCCTACGACTCGTTTATAACGGGTAATGTGCCAAATGTAGCCGCTTTTAATAATGGTATCAGTTTAAAAATATTAGTTGTAGGATATCCGGACAGTTCGAATATCATTAAAGCTTTAAGTGGTAAAGGGCGTCTGTTTAATCCAAACAACGGTACAATTGGTCAGATGCCGGCAGTTCCCGGCACATTCAATCAATATCCTTCACGGCAACTTGTTATAAAACTATTGAGTGAATGGATACAAAATGGTTGCCCTAACCCAACTATGCCGGAAAACAATAATTAAACAAATCACCTGCATCTGTGTGGTTGGAAAGCATACACAGAGCGCAGGTGGTGGTACTAAAAAAACTAAAAAATATATGTGGAGCAGCACCCACATAAAAAACGAAATAAATAAAAATTAAACCAACCTAAATCATGACAAGCTATTTAAGAAAAAATGCATGGGATGCCAACAACGGTGGGCAATTCAAAGACGCTTCAGGTAACTATACTTTTTTGTATTGGTATGCCAAGGGTGTAGCAGTAATGAAATCAAAACCCATCAGCGACCCTACTAGCTGGTGGTTCTATGCGGCCATTCACGGGCAATATCTTACTGATTATTTCGGTTCAGGTCCCGCGCCTACAGAATATCCCAATTGGACAAAAATTAATTCCATACCGGCATCAGCCAATCTGAATTCACTTCCTGCTCAAAATCTGATTAATCTTTTTTGGAACCAATGTCAGCACGGTACCTGGTTTTTTACACCATGGCACAGAGGGTATTTAGTTGCTTTGGAAAATATTCTGCGGGATATTATTGTAGGTCTTGGCGGCCCCTCAGATTGGGCATTTCCTTACTGGGATTACATGAACCAATCCACAACCTATCAGGAGAACCACATTCCACCGGCATTTACAGTACCTCAATTGCCCGATGGTACACCCAATGCCTTGTATGTACCGGAGCGTTATGGTCCGGTGGGCAACCCCGCTAATGTGTACCTGATAGTAGGGCCGGGTTTAACAAACGCTATCAATGATGAGTGCCAGTGGGACACACTTTTCAGCAGTTCATCCGACCCGCAGGAAAATCCATCCACACCGCCTGACCAACCGGGCACTACCATCTTTGGCGATCATTACGGAGGAGCACAAACAGGATTCAGCCACAGCAATGGCGGCTTTGGTGATCTTGAAATGAACCCTCACAATTTTGTGCACAGTATGGTGGGTGGTTTACAGTCGGAGTTTTGGTCTTTGTCAGGCTTTATGTTCAATGTACAATCGAAATTGCCATGGCAAT
>DATGWX010000462.1:0-5883 GCA_035299275.1 Bacteroidia bacterium | reverse complement strand
GTAATACTGGCAATGTGTTATCCAGATCAAATCGTTCAATGTCCAGCATTCCGCGATCGTTGGTATCCATTACTACGGGTATTCCATGTTCACGCGCTTTAAGTCTGCACAACAATTTAATGTCAAGACTATCACATTCATCTACCAATACGTCCAAATTACCCCCGTCACACAAAAACGAGTTTATATTGTCTTCAGTAACCCCGTTTTTGTATATTTTCAATTGAATAAAGGGGTCCAGTTCTGATATTCTTCTTTGTGCAATAACCCATTTGTGCAGACCTATTTCATGTATACCGGCCTCCAGTCTGTTCATGTTGCTCAGGTCGAGCGAATCAAAATCAGCAATTCTGATTTCACTGCACACACGCTCCATAGCCAAACAAACGGCAATGGTCATTCCTACAGACAAGCCAATTACACCTATCTTTTTTGATTGCAATGCTACTTGCTCTTCCCGGGTAATCTTATACAGATTTCTGCTGGTTCGTAGCTCAATGTATTCTTGCTCATCAAGCAAATGCACCAGTTTCTTGCTCCAGGGATAATATACCCATACCCCATATTCCTGTAATGGGGTGCTTTTTAGCAGGTCTGAAAGAAATTGTTCTTTATTTAATTGAACAGGAGGAATGTGTGGATTACGAATCCGTTGCAACTCAAAAAGCTGTTCTTCTATAGTGTCATATACTTCGCAATCCGTTACAGATTGAAAGAGTTCTGACAAGCGAGCCTTGTCCTGTTCCTTGCTCAAACGGAAAAATTGAGGGGTATCCTCAGTAGAAAATACACTATTCTTTGCCGCACCTCTTTTCAGACAGACGGTAATATCGTCCGACATTTTCATTCGCTTAATTTTTCAGCAAATTAGAAATTATTCGATGAATTATTGTATGAAGGCCATGAATATTTGAAATTTTAGTAAAAAATTGTTTTAAGAGCTTTAATTTTGTGTATGGAGTTGGACGAAAAAACGAAAGTTAACATACTGTATGTGGACGATGAAGAAAACAATCTTCAGTCGTTTAAAGCAGCATTCAGAAGGGATTATAATGTTTTTCTGGCTTCATCGGGCTTTCAGGGGCAGGATGTTTTGAAGCAACACACCATTCACATTATTGTAACCGACCAACGTATGCCGGGAATGACCGGTGTAGAATTTTTGGAATCCATTTTAGATGAATACCCTGATGCTATGCGAATTTTGCTAACAGGTTACAGTGATATTGATGCCGTGGTGGATGCAGTAAATAAAGGTAAGATTTATCATTACCATCAAAAACCGTGGGATGAAAATCTTTTGCGAACAGTTTTCAAAAATGCCTATGCGCATTACCGTTTAGTTGAGGATAATAAGGAGCTTACTCAAAAACTTATTGTGGTCAACAATCAACTGGAGTTTATGCTGCGTCAGAAGTTGCTGGATTAATTAATCCTTTTTTATCCATTCGGCTATGTTGTTTATAACATAGTTCGGAACATTGGCCCTTATTTCATAGTCCTTGGGTGAGCTTTTTTCCGGGCTTTCAGTAAATGCATGGTTCAGATTCGGGTATAAAATAAGTTGTATGTTTCGCCAGATTTTTTTCAATTTGTTTTCCCAAATCGTAAAATCTTTTATTGTTACCTGATAGTCGCGGGCACCTTGCAGCAGCAGAATTTTTTTATTGAGTTTACCTGCTGTAGCTACCTGATTGTAATGCATTAAATCTACCCAGTAAGCTGTGGGTAAGCCCAGCGGCAACTCATCCGGTGATGCCAGAGCCAGCCGAACACTGTCTTTTAGTATGGCTGTGCTTGCTTTGTAGTTATTCAATTTTTCTTCCTCCTCACTGCTTAAGGTGTCATTAAGCATAAAAATATAGTGGAGTTGTTCTTCTACCAAAACTTCCAGCGGACGGGCATTGGCTGCCATCATAATAATACCCTTCACTTTTTTATTGTTTGTGGCTATACGAGGGGCACACATGCCGCCCAGGCTGTGCCCGAGCACATAGATTTCTTTTTTGTTAATACCTTTTTGAATGCTCATCAACTCAACCGCTTCTTTAGCATCGTTTATTACTTCTTCATCAAGGTTGAGCAGTTCAATATCATCTACACTTTTGCCACCGTATACTTTGGTGCGTTTGTCGTATCGGAAAGTAGCTATTCCTTTTGCTGCCAGACCTAAGGCCAGATCTTTAAAAAGTTTGGTATTGCCCAGTGTTTCATCTTTGTCATTGGGGCCTGAGCCATGAACCATAATTACAACGGGTACATCTTTTTCAGCTACCGGAAGGGTTAGAATGCCCGGCATTTTGTATTTACCGTTCACTAAGGTGAGTTTAATTTCCGAATAATTTTTTGCGTCAGGAGCATAAGAGGGCCACATATAATCTGCCTTGGGTCTGGAAGGAATAATCCGAATCATGTTCACATACCCGCTGCTGTCATACGTTAACATCAGCTCGTATGCTGCTTTTCTAAACCTGCACAATTGAAAATAGGTGACATTGTCCTGGAATAATTCAACTTCAGGCGCACCGGTCGAATCAAGTTCGCCACTTTCGCGTTCTATATTGCTCCATATAAGTCCTAACCGCTTAGCACTTAATGCGTCTTTCGTTTCCTCATTAAAGGCGGAGTGAACAGAGTCGAATTGATGCTGGAGAAGGTACTGCAGGATACGGGCACTCCTCATTTCATGTTGCGCAAAACCACCACGAGTGAGCAACAAGGTGAAAAATGCACCTATGATGAACTGTATTTTTATTTTTTGTGTTAAGGGTTTCATATCTTCGCGAAGTTAGTCATGAAAAAGAACCTTTACCTTACCTTCTTCCTGTTAATTTCGGGACTATGTAGTTTTGCTCAGGATTCGCTTATTGAGTGGGATCCGGCAGGTACGCGATTCAGCATGCAGCTGTTGCCGTATTACATTGAAACCAACGGAGCCAACCAGGTGAATTTTGGCATGGGTGCTAAAGCAGATTATTATTTCCCCAAAGTATTGTCGTTACATGCCGGATTTAAGCAGGCACTTTATGATTTGAATAACTACAATGCCAACGTTAAAGGGTTCAAGACCTCTGAAAACACCACCAATCTTTTTCAACAGTTTGATTTTGGCGCGGGATTGTATTTTAATATTGACGGGAATACAAATGCCAGAGTTTATGCCTGGCCGGGCACCGGCTACGTTGATCCGGTAGAAAAGGATACCTTTTACGATTATACCAAAGAAAAGTTACCCTGCAGAACGATGATAGGTTTACGCGGAGGTTTTTACCAATGGAGACAATCGGTAGATGCGATTACCGCATCCAAGGGCCCGTTGATTGCTAAGGACGGTTTTGTCTTTAATGATTCAATGGATTTTTACACCAACATCACTTCAAGCGGTTACTATGCCGGTATTTCCCTTTCCAAATTGGTAGATGTGTTTTATTATTCAGCCGAAGGCGAGCAAAAGAATGTGTCTTTTATACGTAATCTGTACCTCGATATACTCTATGCGCCCAATATCACTATTGATAACATTGTATTGAACGGGGTGTCACATGATATTACAGGAGTAGGAGGTTTGAGTAAGAAAAATATGGGTGGCAGAATTGTATACGAAAAAACAGGCACCCGTGATTTTCCCAAACTGAATTTCTCTTACCGTATAGAAGCTGGTATCCGTCCGGGGTTAGCTGATAAAGGTTTTTACATTATGCAAACCATAGGTTTGGGTTTTGCCCGTTAATATTTTCCTTACCTTTGTGCACTTATGGTAGTTACCCGCCTTCGTAATATTTTTATTGGCATCGGATTATTGATGCTGGCCGTTTTTCTGCTTTCACTTTTTTTTGAGCGCACCTACCTGGTTAAACGTGAAGTGACCATATCAGTATCACCCGCACAGGTTTTTCCGCTTATCAATACACCTGCTTTGTGGGACGAATGGATGAGTTGGGGTGCGCCCGACAGTTCATATACCTATATTTTTATGGGGCCTCCTTCCGGCCGCTTTTCTAAAAAAATTATGAGAGGTCCGCAGGTAGATATAGTGTTCAAAATCATACAAAGTCGTAAGGATACAGCCATTCGTTATGAAATTTCAACGGCTGATGTGGAGTTTACCACTGACGGGGATATTTTACTTTCCGCTGTTCCCAATGGTACCTTGGTGAGTTGGATTGACTCAGGTGATGTGGGCTACAATGTTTTTGCCCGCTTTAGTCTGAAGGGTATTCAGCAACGCATAGGCGAAGATATGGACCAGAGTTTGTTGCGACTCAAAAATGTGGCTGAGCAAGCCCGCAGATAACTGTAAAAATTCTGACTTTTTTCGTTTCCCTTTCTGTGTAAAGGGTTAGTTTTGCCGCTTATTTCAACAGAGTATGAGTGAGACTAAAAAAATTACCAACGCCTTAATTTCAGTTTTCTATAAACATGGTTTAGAGCCTGTTGTAAGAGAGTTGCACCGTTTGGGTGTAACTATTTATTCTACCGGTGGAACGCAGGAGTTTATAGAGAAGTTGGGTATTCCGGTAATTGCCGTAGAGTCTCTTACAGGATATCCTTCCATTTTGGGCGGAAGAGTAAAAACCTTGCACCCTAAAGTTTTTGGTGGCATTCTGGCCCGCAGAGAAAATGCTTCTGATATTTCAGAGGCTGCTCAGTTTGAAATACCCATGCTTGATTTGGTCATTGTCGATTTGTATCCGTTTGAAGAAACAGTAAAGTCAACCACAGATGAAAGCGCTATCATTGAGAAAATTGACATTGGCGGAGTATCACTCATTCGTGCTGCTGCAAAAAATCACCGCGACACCATTATTGTTGCGCACAAAAATGACTACGCATTTTTGCTCAACCTGCTGCAAACTAAAAACGGCAGTAGCATGGACGACAGAAGAGAATTGGCCCGCAGGGCGTTTAACGTTACGTCACACTACGATACACATATTTTCAACTACTTTAACGGAGACCGCACCGATAGTTTTAAAGAAAGCATACTCACCGGAACTATCTTGCGGTACGGTGAAAACCCGCACCAGAAAGGTGTTTTTTACGGAGATTTAAGTGAAGTGTTTGACCAGTTGCACGGCAAAGAGTTGTCATACAATAATCTGGTTGATGCGGAAGCGGCACTACAGCTTTCGGCTGAATTTACACAACCCGCCTTTGCGATTATCAAACATACCAACCCTTGTGGTGTAGCTGAACGCAATACGTTGTTGCAAGCCTGGAACGATGCGCTGGCCGGTGACCCGGTTTCAGCATTTGGCGGTGTGATTGCTTCTAATCGGGTTATTGATGAGGCCACCGCAAAGGCAATGGACAGCCTATTCTTTGAACTACTCATTGCTCCGGGTTATGATGCCGCAGCTTTAGAAATACTGAAATCGAAAAAGAACCGTGTTTTGCTGGTACAGAAAAAAACAGATTTTGGGAAGATGCAGTTTAAGTCGCTGCTTAACGGTGTGCTGGCGCAGGACAAAGACAGTGTACAGGAAAAGGCCAGTGATTTAGTTTGTAAAACTCAAACGCAACCAACTTCAGCTCAGGTTGACGATTTACTCTTTGCCGCTAAGCTGGTGAAGAATGCTAAATCCAACACCATCGTACTGGCCAAAAACAATCAGTTAGTCGGCATTGGTTGCGGACATACTTCCCGAATTGATGCACTACACCACGCTATAAAAAAAGCCGCTGAATTTGGTTTTGATTTGAACGGTGCGGTAATGGCTTCAGATGCATTTTTCCCTTTCCCTGATTGTGTGGAAGTAGCGCACAAGGCAGGTATCAAAGCGGTGATTCAGCCCGGTGGTTCTATCAAAGATCAGTTGAGTATTGATTATTGCAATGCCCACGGTTTAGCTATGGTATTCACGGGCATTCGCCATTTTAAAC
>DATGWX010000461.1:0-6906 GCA_035299275.1 Bacteroidia bacterium | reverse complement strand
CCAGCGGATTGGCTGCGGTTAACAGGTTACGCACCGGCTTTCCGTCTGAACTGATTACATCAATGTTACGCGGCACATTAACGGAAGAATAATTGTCAATAAAATGAGTGAAGCCGCTATTGAACTGAGCCGTATGTGTGCCTGAAACTGCTGCACTAATTTTGGTGAGTTTACCCGATGAAATTTGAACTGCATAAATGTGACGCTCCAACGGGCTTTCTTTGGTAGCCTGAATGTACACGTATTCCCCTTTGCTGTCAAAACCCAACACATCGGTAACTACCCAGGCTCCTTTGGTTAACTGACGAATCAATTTACCCTGGCGGTTATAGAGGTACAAATGGTTGTATCCGTCACGCTCACTTTGCCAGATAAATAAATCAGGTTTCCCTGTTACAAACTGCACAGGATGTTCAGGCTCCACGTATTTGGTTGATTTCTCTTCAAAAAGTGTTTTAATAAAATCTCCGGTAAAGGCTGAATATTGATTCAACTGCATGTGGTTTTGCTCACGGTTTAACACGGCTACGTAAACCATTTCTTCATTCGGATCCCAGGCAATGTTGGTGAGGTACTGGTCTGAAGGGAAACCTGTTTTCAGTTCAATAACTGATTTAGATGAGGCTTCAAAAATGCCCACCTTTACCTGATGACTGGCTTTGCCGGCCATGGGGTAACGAATCATATCGGGTGTGGCAGGTTTTTTATTCAAATCCATTATAGGATACTCATCCACCATACTTTCATCCATGCGGTAGTAGGCCATGTACTTGCCTTTGGGCGACCAGAAGGTGCCTTTACTGATACCAAACTCATTGCGGTGAACGGTTTGCCCGCTTACCATGCCCTTCATGCTGTATGATGTAACCTGTGCCACGCTTTCACCAAAACTCACATACAGGTTATTTTCCAAGGTATAAGCCGCTGCATTGCTGGTGGGTTCAAAGTCTACATTCTCGGCTCTGTTGATTAAGCGGTTGATGACAAAACATTTTTTGCTTTCCAGATTGTAAAGGTAAAACGTGGTGCCGTGGTAAAAGCGAAACGACTTATCCGATACCCAGCTAATGCCCGGGAAACGTGCCAAAGGCGAGGCTTTATCGTCTGCTGCTTTTAAGGCTGCAGCAAGTTCGTCTATGCTGAGGATGGTATCGTTTACAGCCTGTTCTGCAGTGGTAACAATCAGAACTTCTTTGTCTGCTCGTTTACCAATAAAGGCCATTTTAGTAGTGCCTGTTACCCAGTTCAGTTGGTTTAAGCGTGCGGGGGCCAGCGTGGTGCGCCCTTTCATCACCGCATCTTCTATGGTGAGCAACTTGTTTTGAGCAAAACCACTCAGGCTCAGCAACAGCACAACGGCTGCGAATACTATTCTTTTCATCCCTTGTATATTTTTATTCGTCTAATTTTTGTGTTCAACGGCACAAGTACACTTATTTTGCAGCAAATGTCAACTAAAATACGATTAGCCTGTAGTTTTTTACTACTAACGGCCATCACCTTAAGCAGCTGTGAAACGCACCCGCCATTAGAGAACCCCGACCCCTACATGGGCCCAACGGTGGCAGAAAACATTGTGCTCACCCTAACCAACGACTCCAACAAAACCTGGCGACCTGTTTACCGGATGATTGATAACGTTATAGAACCGCTGGACGATTGCGAAAAAGACGACCTGTGGACGTTTAAGAAAAACGGTGATTTGTTTAAGCAACACTTTACTACCTTTTGTTTTGTAAACGAACCCGAACAGGAAACCCTCAATTGGGGCAAAGAACCCGCAGGAGCATTTATTAAAATAGGCAACCTCACCTACCCTGTAAAACACCTGACCGATACGGAACTGATGCTCAAATACCAGGTATATAAAAACGGCATTCCCGTGAACGCATTACTGGCGTTTATTGTGGTGAGGTAAGGTTTAGACTGAAGCTTTAATTTACTTTTTAAATATTGAATGAAGAATGAATATTCTCCTTATAGTATTTCACTTCCCTTTTCAATTACCAAAATCCAAAACCACTCTGTAGTCATAACCTTAAATAGAGCCTTAATAATGGCTTTTAACACCCTGCTTTTCTTACTGTTTTTTCTCTTTCTCATACCTAATTGCTTTAATTCTAAGCAAAGATGAGGTTGAAAAAAGAGGCTTACAGGAACAGAGTTACTCGATTTTACACAAGATTTGTTCCTACTGAAATTCAGCTATTTATGACAACATATGCCAACGTTTAACTTTTTCTGTTAAAAACCATTCAGGGTGTTGCTTGTGATAGAAAAACCAAGTCATTTGAAGCATGTTGGCAATTATTGCATAGTATCGCTCCGAAGGCATAAAATCTCTTTCTCCGGGTGGAGCTTCAGCCAAAAGATAATTGTAAAATGCCTTTACAAATCGGACAGAAATACGCTCTTCAGGGCGGTTAAACTGTTTCTCCTGCCTTGAAGACAACCCCATCGGAGTTATTGAAATGTTTGTTTTCACAGCATCTGTATCAAACTCAACCTGGTGATCTTTCATGTATTCACCAAATGAATTTTCAAGCAAATAAAGAGGGAGCCTGTCCGTCATTTCATATTCTTTAGCATCACCTTCGACAGTGAATTTAATACCCGTTATTTTCTGTTTGCTTTTGACGGTTATAATAAGCTTGCGTAATGCATCGAAGTCGGAGAAATTTGGTGGATAAGGTCGACCGTCAGAGAGTAATTGGTGCCCCCAATGTAAACTACCCTCTTTAAGCACCTGTGCAATATGTGCAAGGTCTGGTAAAAGATGCTCTACATTAAAGCGTTTTCCAATGTAGGCTGCTATTCCCAAAGCATCTGCCTGTTTTTGGTCTCCGGTCATATTGATAAAGGTTTCATCAAAGTATTTCAGGAGTTTCTCTTTATCTGCAGGAATGGACACATGCGTTACTGCCTCTTGAAGGTCATTTCGGGTCAACCAATTATGTATATGCTTTATTTTAACCTCGTTCGTCTCTTCAAAGCTGCCCACAGGAATCAGGCAGAACTCAATAATCTTTGATATGCATAGCATTAAGTCATTGGGATAACGTACCCCCTCTTCTAATTTGAAAAAATCACCCTTTGTGAGTAAATTATAAAGTGAAATAGCCAACCTATACTTAAACTGTCCCTTTTTGACATTGACCTCAAATCTCTGTGGGTAACGTTCCAAGTCTATGCGCCAGTCTTTATAGGCTAATCCGTTGTAATGATCTTTGAACGTTTCTATAAACTCTTTCGCTAACCATGGATGCTCAATTTTTATCGTTTTATCTTGAAACACAAAATTGATTCGTAATAGTTCCGCTGGTTTACTGGCTCCAGGGTTCCTCATCCATTCTTTATCTTCGATTTTGTCAATAAGTTCTATAGCTTTCTTTGTCTCCTTGTTAGCACTTTTAACAAGCTTCTGCATTTGCGGATTTTCCCAAAAAGAAATGTCTTCAACAAATTTGTGCTGGGCAATAGCTATCACCTCCATAATCAGATCCCGGATGAGAAGTAAATTAGAATCATTTAAATGGTTGAGGATTTTTTCGTGAAGCTCTTTAGTTAGAATAACACGGTAATACTTATTCATTGGGATATGCCCCATAATAAATGAGCGTTCTTCAAATACATCCTTAAAGAAATTCATCAGTAAGCCAAGTTGCCAATTATGGTAGTGAATGAAGAAATCGTTAGACGGGTGGTCAGGAGTCCGGTATAAAACAACCTCTTTATAGTCCGAGCTATTTCTTGCCTCTTCTAGTTTCTTGTCATCAAAATCGTGTATGTTGAAATATGGTATATATCTTCCGCTTTGCTCGTCTAAATACTGAAATATATAAGTATGATTCCACCACCGGTGTTTATTCCAATCAAAGGGATCAATATCCATTTCTGTATTGTCCTTCTCATCTCGTTTCACTTCTTCTTTACTCATTTTTCAGTGCTGTCAGTTGCTACAACTGACAGGCAATATAATATCATTATTTCCCCTCAACTCTTAGCTTAAGTTCATCAAGTAAAGGCAAATTAGAGCTAAATTCTATATTCTGATTTACTAAATATCCACCATCTGCCACTGAATTTATTTGTGCCCCATCTTTAGAGAACACTATTCCTTTTATTTCTACAGTATTGATGTATTCGTTTTTGTTATATAACATTAACGAGAACTTTTCAGAATTGTAATAAATTGAATCAACTATAATTGATTGACCCAAAGAAGAACTATTAATTTTTTCGATTTTGTATTTGATTTTGTATTTGATTTTGTATTTACCAATACTATCGGGCGTTCTGCCTTTATTATCAATCCATTCCTGATAATTCTTTGTATCTGTCGAGATACAATTTCTCAAGAATATCGTTGAATCATCCCACTGCTCTATCGCAATATTTCCTTGCAATTTTAAGGTCAACTTATATATCAAGTCACCACTCTTTAGAATCAGTTCATTATTCGTTTGAAAAAGTAATTAGTTTGATATAGTCATTATTCGTTTTATCGAAAGTAGCCGTGGAAGTCGAATCTGGTAAACTAAAAAAACCGCTTTTTGTATCCTCACGTTTACATGCAAACAACATCATGCTTAGCAGTAAAGGTAAACAGAGTAGATTTGACCTAACCATACAATCTTTTTATATTCTAAACGTGTAACATTAATTTCTGCACTGACAGTTATTACAACAGACAGCACTATTGCCAATGCAATATACACTGTTTTCAAATATGCAGGGAGATTGAATATTCTCCATTATACAGGGTTACTACCCGTTGAACCGTGCAGAGGGTGCTACTGTTTGTTCAGCAAAATCATTGGCGATGTACTTGAAATAAGCGGCCATAGCAATCATACCTGCATTATCGGTACAGTATTGAAACGCTGGGATGTACACTGTCCAACCCAGGGTGTTCCCTTCTTGTTGTAAGGCCGTGCGCAAACCGCTGTTGGCCGATACGCCACCGGCAATGGCCACGTGTGTGATGCCCGTGTCTTTTACTGCTTTCTTCAACTTCAGCATCAGTTGCTTGATGATGGTGTATTGCACCGAGGCACACAAATCAGCCAGGTGTTGTTCAATAAAACCCTGCGGCTGCTTTTGTAAAAAGTACAGCACCGCAGTTTTTAAACCGCTAAAACTGTAATCATACTCCGGCATGCGCGAAACCGGAAACTCAAATGCCAGCGGGTTGCCGTGTTGTGCATGTTGATCAATTAAAGGTCCGCCCGGGTAAGGCAGTCCCATCACCTTGGCAATTTTATCAAAGGCCTCTCCTGCTGCATCGTCAATGGTTTCGCCCAGCACCTGCATATCAGTAGCTGAGTTTACCCGTACAATTTGGGTATGACCACCTGATACCGTGAGACACAGGTAAGGAAACGGAGGAACGGGTTCATCAATAAAATGGGCCAGCACATGTGCCTGCATGTGGTGTACCTCAATCAACGGAATGTTTAAAGCCAGCGCCATAGCCTTGGCAAAAGACACACCTACCAGCAAAGAGCCCAGCAAACCGGGGCCACGGGTAAAGGCAATGGCACTTAATTGCGATTTTTGAATACCTGCTTTTTGCAGGGCCACATCTACTACGGGCACTATGTTTTGCTGGTGTGCACGCGAGGCCAGCTCGGGTACTACGCCACCATACAGGCGGTGTACTTCTTGTCCGGCCACCACGTTGGCAAGTATTTTGCCATTGTGCAGCACGGCCGCTGCTGTGTCGTCACACGAAGACTCTATCGCTAAAATGTATACCTCTTTATGCAAAACTTTCGTTTTTTAATGGCCTGTTACTGTAGTATTTTTGGAACGTCCCCTTGAGTTGGAAAAAAACCATATTAAAAAGTACTGTATTCATCGGCATGTTGCTGTTGTTTACCACCATGCTGTTGCTTATACTGCTTAACAGTGCCCCTTTCCAAAACTGGGCGGTGGACAAAGTTACCAAATATCTCTCAGAGCAACTGAATACTCCCGTAAGTATAGGGCGTATAAAGTTCAAACTGTTCAATACCCTGCAGTTAGAAAACGTGCTGGTGTGCGATGAAAAGCAGGATACACTGCTCTACACCCAAAAACTGAAAGCCAACATCAAAGAATTTAACCTGGAGAAAAACATGCTGGTATTGCAGCGGGTAGAACTGGACTCGCTCCACTTTGCCCTGATTAAGCACAAGGGCAGTAGCAGCATGAACCTTAACTACATCATCAAATTTTTTCAATCAAAAGATACGGTGCGCACTCCGGGCAGAAGTCCGTTTACGTTGGATGTGCGCGAGGTAAAAATTAACAACTCCCGTTTTTCGTATACTGATTTTAACATCACTCCCAAGGAAGACCGGTTTGATGAGGCCCACATGGATCTGAAGGAGCTGAACATGCAGGTGAATGATTTAAAAATAATTAACGACTCCATTGTTTTTAACCTCAAGCACCTGGGCACCATTGACCGTTGCGGCATGCGCATTGAGCACCTGCGCGGGCACATCACCATATCCTCCTCTTTGCTGGGTTTTGAAAACCTGCTGCTCAAAACAGAACATAGTGAACTGCACCACACCTTTGCTATGGAATATAAAGCGTGGACCGATTTCAGCGACTTTAAAAACAGTGTTAAAATGGTGGGCGATTTAGAAGATTCCTACATTAACCTCAAAGAGATTGGCTACTTTGCTCCGGAACTGAAAGACTACGATGTAAGACTAAAACTAAACGGAAGAGTAAACGGTCCGCTCAGTCGTTTAAGAGGTAAAGGATTAAATATTGCCTTTGGTAAAAACAGTGAATTTGACGGTGACCTCAACATGCGCGGGTTACCCAACATCAAAGAAACCTTTATTGATTTAAAGGCCAATAACGTGCAAAGCAACGAAGCTGATTTGGCCCTGCTGATGCGTCAAGTAA
>DATGWX010000460.1:0-2611 GCA_035299275.1 Bacteroidia bacterium | reverse complement strand
TTGATTACGTTGAAAAGAATAAGAATGCCATTGGGTTTATTGGCGTGGGTTGGATAAGTGAGCACGATGATTCTACCGTTGGAGGTTTTTTAAACCGCATTAAAGTATTGGCCGTGGAGAATCCTAAAACACAACAGTTCCACAAGCCGTTGCAGGCTTATCTGGCCACACAGGATTATCCGCTTACCCGAAACATATACGCCATTTCCAGAAGCAGTATGGCCTTTTTCCCTTTCAGTAGCTTTTTAACCAATGAAAAAGGGCAGCGGGTAGTTTTAAAAATGGGCTTAGTGCCTGCTACTATGCCGGTAAGGCTTATTAAAGTGAAAACCGGAGAGGAGAATTCAGGGAATTAGGCCATTTGGCTTTATTTTTGGAACCTCATTACAACATACAAAAAAACAAAACATGAAGATGTACAGATTTAGTTTAGTTATTGCCCTGTTTTTTGCCGTATTCCAATTGCAGGCTCAGGACATAACCACCGGCCTTCGTTCATTAGATGTAGAGAAATTTGAAGAAGCCAAAACATTCTTTCAAAACCGAATCAATTCAGAGCCGCTCAATTCAATTAATTACTATCTGGCCGGAGAAGCAGCACTTCGTTCAGGGAAAACGGAGGAGGCCAAGCAGATATTCAGCAAAGGTATAGGCGCTGTAAACAACAGTTTAACCAATGCCGCTACCGGAGCTTATATTGGAGAAAACGGTGATGCAGATGGCGCACGTAAGTTTTATGCTGCTGCCATGACCATGGCAGAAAAAGAAAAAGATAATGTGGTGTTGCAATACACTGCACGCGCCATGTCGTCTTTCGAAGTAAAAAACCTGGAGGGCGCCTTAATTCTGATTAACCGTGTAATTGCTGCAGATAAGAAAAATGTAAATGCCGAAGCTCATTTTCTGTTGGCCTGTATTTACCTTGAAATGGGAGAGGGTGGCAAAGCAGTAAGTGAATTCGAAAAAACAGCCGAACTGGATAAAACCACCGCAAAACCTTTCTGGAAATTAGGTTACCTGTATACGCGTTCACGCAACACCCGTGAGGCCCTGCCTAATTTTGAAAAGGCCATCACCATAGATGCAGGTTTAGCTCCCATTTATCGTGACATGGGTGATTTGTACTTTCAAATGAACCAGACTTCCAAAGCGATTGAGTCCTATAAAAAATACTTGTCAATGATTGATAAAAGTATTGATGCCCAAATCAGGTATGCGTCATTCCTTGTTACCAATAAAGACTATAAAAACGCTTACCTGGAGTCGAAAGAAATTGAAAAAGCCGGAACCGATAATGTTTACCTGTACCGTATGCTGGGTTATTCAGCCTGTGAGATTGACAGTGTAGGAGAAGGTGTAGCTGCAATGGAGAAATTCATGTCGAAAGTGGCTCCTGCTAAAATACGCACCGGTGATTACGAATACATGGGTAAGTTGCAGCTTAAATCAGGTAAAGATGCTGAAGCCGATGCCGCCTTCAAAAAGGCCATTGAGATGGACTCTACTTTAGCTATTGAACTATACAGCTACGTTGCCGAATATCATTTCAAAGGCAGAGCATATGCCAAAGCCGCAGCGGCTTATGAGCAATTGCTGGTAATTAAAACCTCCAACAACCTCACTGATTATTTTAATCAAGGTCGTTCCTATTACAACATTCAGCAATACGGCAAAGCAGATACCTGTTTTGCAAAACTTATAGAAGGTTCTCCCAACTACGTGCCTGCCTATATTTACCGTGGCCGTTGCAACCAAAGTTTCGAGAAAAGACCTGATGAAGGAAAAGCCAAACCGTATTTTGATAAGGTGATTGAACTGGCTACCGACCCGGTTAAGTACAAACGCGATTTAATTGAAGCTAACCGCTACATCGGCTTTCACTATTATTACAAAAATGATAAAGCACAGGCAAAAGCTTTTTTCACCAAAGTGTTGGAGCTTGATCCCAACGATAAAGACACCAAGGCGGCCATGGCCAACCTCAAATAATTCACAGTTGCATTGCAACAAAAAAGCCCCGCAAATATTTGCGGGGCTTTTTTGTTTAGAGATATTTTCAGCTTAGAAAGTAGCTTCTACTTTTACATCAATTTCTTCTGCAATTTTAGACGTAACCAGTTTGGGGATTTCAATTTTATGGTCGGCTACCTTTACTTTAAAATTAGAGGTCAGGTTGATTTTACCATCTTTAATAACCACTTTAGCGGTTATGGTACGTTCCTGTTCTACTCCGTGAATGTTGAGTTTTCCTTTAGCACTGATGTTGTGTTCACCGTCTTTGGTCCAGTCAATGGTTTCTATAATATCACCTGAGAAACTACTCAGTTTATACTTATCACTTTCCATGTACTTCTCATTAAAATGTTCCTGCATCAGCTTGTTTTCAAAATCGAAAGAGGTATTCTGTACCATAAAGGCTACCTTTTTACTTTGCGGGTTAATAGCTGCTTTCACACTTTTAGAGTTGGCTTTAATGTCTTCTACCGGAGTGGAAGAAAAGAAACCAATATTGCCTGAAGTAGCATTTTTAGTTTGTGCAAAAACTCCGAAGGTGCTTAACAAAAGCACCAGCGCTAAAGACCATGATTTTTTGATTGTGTTCATACGGTAT
>DATGWX010000459.1:0-3787 GCA_035299275.1 Bacteroidia bacterium | reverse complement strand
GGCAAAGGCTTATTAATTAGTTAATTGGAAATTCGATTTTCATATTTTCTCCTGAATTTGTACATTCGCACTCCCAAAATTAAGGGAATCGGGGTGTAGCGCAGCCCGGTAGCGCGCTTGCTTGGGGTGCAAGAGGTCGTGGGTTCAAATCCCGCCACTCCGACTTAAACAAAAATGCTTTACGAAGTAATTCGTAAAGCATTTTTGTTTAAGTAATAAATACCTTAAGGTCCTAGTTTTTATTTTGCTCCACATATACCGTTGAAGTAGGAAAGGCAAAAGCGCAGCCGTTGCGCTCCACAATCTCCATTATACGCAGGTTGATTTCTTCCTTTACTTTAATCATGATATCCCAGTCATTGGTGTTCACGAAATAAATAACAGTAATGTCTAAATCGGAGTCTTTAAAATCGGAAAATGCTACCACTGCTTCTTCTACTGTTTGCGGGTGTGCATCTATGGTCTGTTTGATGTCTTTAACTACCTGCATCAATTGTTCACGACTTGATTTATAGGTAAGACCCACCGTAAACTTCACCCTGCGTTGTGTACTCCGGGTAATGTTGTTGAGGTAAGTATCAATCATTTTTTTGTTGGGCACTATAAGCAAACTCCGGTCGAGCGTGCGAATTTTGGTGCTGCGGAATCCTACACTTTCAACGGTTCCTTTAAACTCAGGTGTTTCAACTAGATCTCCGGAGGCAAAAGGTTTGTCGAGGAATATGATGAAGGAGCCTAATAAGTTAGCCAGAGTTTCCTGTGCAGCCAGTGCTATGGCCAAACCTCCTATACCAAGAGAAGTAACAATAGCGGTGATATTAAGGTTATATACATTGCTGAGTATGGCAAATAAACCAATGGTGGCCAGTATTACTTTGGATAATTCCTTTACGAAAAATACCAGTTGTACATCGGTATTGATTTCTCCGTTTTTAGACCGCTCGCATTGTACAAACGCTATAAAATCAATGGTACGTAAAAACACCCAGGTGATAAATGCTCCCAGCAACGTTTCGTAGGTGCGGTTAACAAACATTTTTACACCAAACTTATCCTCAGGCCCAAGTTTCCACTCGGGCGGATATTGAATATGCTCAAACGCCATGTACAGAATAAACAATACGAAAAGTACCTCAAAAGGCTTTCGCAAAAGTTCTACAAATTCATCGGCATACGCATTTTTTGCATAGCCTTTAAAAAAGCGAAACATTAAGCGGCTAAGCAAACGCGAACCCTGGCGTTTTATAATCCAGCCAATGAGAATGATTCCGAAGAACCACAGGTAAGCCATGACGCTGTTGCCCCAATACTCACGCAGTAAAAATTCTTCGGAATACATGTTCATTTTTCTATCGTAATAATGTAGTTAATGACATTTCAAGTGCTTTGGCACTGATGCCTGTTTTGCGCGGGTGAAACTGTTGGATACGCATTAACGTTTTACGAATAATATTCGAGGTGTCTTTGAATATGGCGGTGTCTTCCACTTGAGCTTCTTCACTCATCAGGTAAGCAAACACCCGAGCCATACCGCAGTTGGCAATAAAATCAGGAATCACACTCACATTGTTATCAGCAAATGTGGCAATTGGTCCCATAAATATTTGTTCATCGGCAAAAGGAACATTGGCACCACAGCTGATTACTTCGAGTTCGTTATCAATCATCTGCTGTAATTGTTCTTGAGTGAGCAAACGTGATGCTGCAGCCGGTACCATAATTTCGGCACCCATGCTCCATATTTTCTCATTTACTTCTTCAAAACTCATCAACTTGTCTGCAACTAATTTGTTGCCGTCTTTATCAAGAAACAATTGACGCACCTCTTCAAAGCTGAGTCCGTTGGAATTCATCAATCCGCCTGAACGGTCAATGATGCCTACGATTTTCGCACCAAATCCTGCTAAGTAATAAGCTGCTGCACTGGCCACATTACCCCAACCCTGGATGATTACACGTTTGTTTACAATATTGCCGTTCCAGAATTCATAATAGTTGCGTACTGCTTCAGCTACACCATAACCGGTAATCATATCGGCTACGACATATTTGCGCTCAACAGATGGCGACAGCTGTTCGTGGGTAATTACTTTTGATACACCTTCACGCAGGTTGTTAATCATTCGTTTTTTGCCTGCCTCATCGGGCTTAAAGTGACCTACTGCTGTTCCTTCCTGAGGGTGAAGCAATCCGTATTGTTCGGTAATAGGAATTACTTCATGAATCTCATCCACATTTAAGTCACCACCTGTACCGTAGTATGTTTTCAACAATGGCATCACGGCTTTGTACCAACGTTCCAATACCCCTTTTTTACGCGGGTCATTCGGGTCAAAGTTGATACCTGATTTTGCTCCGCCAATCGGTGGTCCGGATATAGTAAACTTTACCTCCATAGTTTTAGCCAGTGAAAGTACCTCATGCTTGTTCAATCCTTTGCGCATACGTGTGCCGCCTCCGGCAGAGCCACCTCGTAAAGAGTTGATGACAATCCAGCCTTCAGCTTCGGTTTCCGGGTCTTTCCATTCAAATACTATTTCGGGTTGTTTTTCTTCGAAACGTTTTAAGAGATTCTGCATGTGTTTTATTTTCTATTGTAAGTGTTTATTTTATAGTTGTGTAAAGATGGCTGAAGTTACCGTACATAGCGCCCCCGATATTATTGCGTTCTGCTCCGGTTACACTTTGAAGGCAATTGTTTTTGTTTTGTAAACGTAAAGCTCCCAGTAAAGCGAAAATGAGTGCTTCTTTATAATTAACCGTATTTTCTTCAGGCACTACTACTTCTTGGGTAGCGTATTTTTTTAGTTCGTTAATCAGGTAGTGATTAAATGCTCCGCCACCTGTTACCAGCAATTTATTGTTACTCACTTTATATTGCTGTTCAATGTCATTAATTCCCTTGGCTATTTGTTGAGCAAGGTGTGTACACAAGGTGGCCAGTTTATCCTGAGGGGTGATGTGGTAGTTTTGAGCTATCGGCCAAAAGGTGCTGTTGATCCATTCCCGGTTCAATGATTTGGGCCAGGGTTGTGCATAGAAATTTATGCCGTTAAGTTCATTCAGCAACTCTTCATGTAATGTGCCGCTTGCTGCCTGTTCACCATTGTTATCATAATCCATGTCGAGCATGCGGGCACATCGGTTAAGTACAATATTGCAGGGTGCAATATCAAAAGCATGCATGTTGCCATGGCTGTTGGCACTGATGTTAGCAAAGCCGCCCAAGTTGAGGCAGAAGCCATACTCGCCAAACAACAGCCGGTCTCCTATGGGAACCAAAGGGGCTCCTTCGCCACTTAAGGCTACATCTGTTGTACGAAAATCACTGATTACCGGTAGTGAGGTGGCTGCGTGCAGGTAAGCACCATGACCAATTTGCGAAGTGTATCCTTCATCAGGGGAGTGAAAAATAGTGTGGCCGTGTGAAGCGATAAAGTCAGCATGAATTTTATGCCGATGAATGAAATCATTTACTAAATCGCCTAGATAACGTCCGTAGAATGCATCTGTTTTGGCAAAAATGGCTGCGGGTTGTTTGTACAGGTGAGAAAGGCGAATGCGCCACCTGGCATCGTATGGAATGGTTTCAGCGCTGGTGATGTTAAATGTCCAGTTATCGTTTTCTTCAGTAAGTTCGCAGCATGCAAGGTCTACGCCATCCATAGATGAGCCCGACATAATCCCTATAACACGGTACATTCCCATACTCAAATCATTCTGTACATCAGGGGCAAAGGTAAAAGATGCAGAGAGGAAATAAAAGAGGGTTGTTTTTTTCTGAAAA
>DATGWX010000458.1:0-1831 GCA_035299275.1 Bacteroidia bacterium | reverse complement strand
TCTGGTTAGACGCTTTGTTTTTATGTATAATATTTTTCTTAGCCAGTTTATCCAGCATAGAGAAAACCTTCTGCAGCAATTCGCTGGCTTCTTTCTTGTTATCGGTACTGCGTAATTTCTTTACAATAGTACGGGTGGTCTTAGCCTGGTAACGGTTTCTTAAACGTTTTACTGCGTTACCTCTGATGCGTTTTTTAGCTGATTTATGATTTGCCATTTCAGTATATTTCTTAAAAAGGACTGCAAATATAGGGCATTCGTTTAAAAAACAAGACTTTACTCTTAATTTTATTTCTCAGGATACAGTTAGGAGCTTAATTATCAGATTCTAAAGCTACTTTTAGTACTTTGTCGTACCGGGAAGCCAACTCCATAAGCATTCCGTCTTTTAAGCCGGCACTTGGAGAATGTATTTTTTCACACCCTGCCCACTTCATGATTTTCAGGTAGATAAAGGCAGACGGCTCAATTACATCGGCACGATCGGGATTTAGCTTTAATTTCTCAATTCGCTCTGCAACAGTATACTTCTTCAGCATTTTATGCAACTCCAGCAGGTTGGTGTAAGAGATAAACTCTTCTCCGGGTTCCTGACCCATTCTGAAAAGTTTGTTCATGGTGCCGCTGGTGCCAATAGCAGTTACTGTTTTCAAATGTGAGGTATGTTCTTTTATCCATTTTTCAGCCTCGTCCCAGGTTTTTTCTTTGATGGAACTGTCTATCATACGCACGGTACCAATATCAAAAGAAGCAGAAAACATGGGCTCGTGGTCTTCAATAATGGTCATTTCAGTGCTGCCTCCGCCTACGTCAATGGTCAGGTAGTTACCGGTTTCAGGAAAATAATCCTTTACTGAACGCAGTATGAGTTCAGACTCCCGCTTTCCTGTAATGATGTCAATTTCAATATCCAGTTCTTCAGCAATTTTTTGGGCAATTTTTTTTCCGTTTTTAGCTTCGCGCATGGCAGATGTGGCACAGGCCATATAATCATCTACACCATGAACATCCATTAACAAGCGAAAGGCTTCCATCGCTTTGTAGAGCAGTTGTTTTTTCTCTTTACTGATTTTTTTATCCCGAAAGGCATCATCACCCAATCGCAGTGGAACGCGAACAAATTCTACCCGCTTAAAGGGTTCTTTAATATTATCAGGTGTCCAACTTGAAATTAGTAAACGGACGGCATTGGAGCCAATATCTATGGAAGCAAATTTCACGGCAGTAAATTACAGGGGCAAACTACTAAAATAGCAGGGAATATGGACAACAGGAACCGATTTTTATTTTTTGAAAATAAAGTACACGGCCAGTACGAGGAAAACAAACCCAATGAGGTGATTCGTTTTAAACGTTTCAGTTTTGAAAGCAATGGCAGAGAATAATACAAATACTACCAGTGTAATTACCTCTTGAATAACTTTAAGCTGTAAAAGTGTGAAAGGACCTCCGTTCTCTTTAAACCCTATACGGTTGGCAGGCACCTGAAACATATATTCAAACAGGGCTATTCCCCAACTGATGAAAATGAGTGCAATTAATCCGCTTTGTTCAAACCATTTCCATTCTTTAAACCGCAGGTGACCATACCAGGCCAATGTCATAAATGAATTGGAAACAACAAGAAGTAAAATGGTAAGTACTGCTTTCATATGCTACATGCTTTGAAGCAAAAATAAGTAGTTTCGCTGTGTGAGTTTCAACATTTCACCTGCATAAATATTCCGTTCAGCAGTTCAGCTTCCCCGCGTGTTAGGGCCAGCATTACCTTTGTGCCACCTAAAAAAAGAAAAATACAGCATCACTCCGGCTACTTCAATAACAGGTAACG
>DATGWX010000457.1:0-3774 GCA_035299275.1 Bacteroidia bacterium | reverse complement strand
GCACCTTGTCGTTCGTCCATTTGCGGTTGTTCATAAACTCCCGAAGGGCGTTTTCCAGTTTGCGGAAAATGGTTTTATCCGAGAGCTGAATCTGATCGGCATTGATTTGTATGTTGCAACGCAGGTCCTGAGCCTGTGCCTGAAAAAGGGTGCAAACAGCCAGCAGAATTAAACAGAGATTACGCTTCATTACGTAGGGCAAGTATTTTGTTAACGATATCACGGGCAACTTCCTGTTTTGATTTTAGCGGAAACCTGGTGACATCCATGTTGCGGTCAATAAAAACCACCTGATTGGTATGGCCACCAAATCCTGCACCTTTGGTGCGCAGTGAGTTCAAAACGATAAAGTCGAGGTTTTTTGTATTGAGTTTCTTTTTGGCGTTTTCTACTTCGTTGTTGGTTTCGAGCGCAAAGCCTACCAGCAATTGTTTACGGGTTTTGGTTTTGCCCAGTTCAGCCAATATATCTTTGGTTTTTTTGAGCTTAAGGGTAAGTCCGTCACCGTTCTTTTTGATTTTTTGAATCTCCACTTTTTGCGGGGTAAAATCAGCTACTGCTGCCGACATCACAGCGATGGAACATTTTTTAAATTCCTTCATTACCGTGTTGTACATCTCTTCAGCCGAAACCACATCCATCCGTTGAATATTCGGGTGGTGTTGCTTCTCATCTGTGGGGCCGGTAACCAGTATAACTTCGGCACCGTGAGCAGCAAAGTCTTCGGCTAAAGCAAAACCCATTTTACCGCTGGAGTGGTTGCCTATAAAGCGCACCGGGTCAATGTTTTCGTAAGTAGGGCCGGCTGTGATAAGGATTTTTTCGCCTTTAAAGCGGGTATCATCGGCCAGCTGAGCGTGGATGGAGTAAAGAATTTCTTCCGGTTCAGCCATGCGCCCCTCACCGTTTAAACCGCTGGCCAGTTCGCCTTTTGCAGCGGGAATAAGAATGTTGCCATACGCCTGCAACATCTCCACGTTACCGCGAGTAGCAGGGTGGCTGTACATGTCTAGATCCATAGCCGGGGCAAACATTACCTTGCATCGGGCCGAGAGGTAAGTAGCCAATAAAAGATTGTCGCAAATGCCGGTGGCCATTTTAGCCAGTGTATTGGCTGTTGCCGGAGCAATCACCATAATGTCGGCCCACAGGCCCAACTCCACGTGGTTGGTCCACTCACCACTTTCGCGGTTGGCAAATTTAGTGTGTACTGCGTTTTTAGACAGGGTGGCTAGCGTAAGCGGGGTAATGAACTCTGCAGCATCAGGTGTCATGATAACCTTTACCTCAGCACCGTTTTTAACTAACAGTCGCACAAGGAAAGCTGCTTTGTAGGCAGCGATACTACCGGTTACACCCAGCAGAACTTTTTTGCCGGCCAGCATGAATTATTTCTGGTTCTCTCTGGCAGGATTGCGGAAGTAAACCTTGTCGGCCATGAACTCTTCGGTAGCAATCATAACGGGCTTTGGTAAACGCTCGTAGAATGCAGAGATTTCAATCTGTTCACGGTTTTCAAATACTTCTTCCAAAGTATCGCTGTCTGAAGCAAACTCATTCAGTTTAGAAGTTAACTCTTCTTTCAACTGGGCTGAGATTTGGTTAGCGCGTTTGGAGATGATAGAGATAGACTCATAAATGTTACCTGTTTTGTCTTCCAGCTTGGTTAAGTCGCGTGGAATAGTTGATGTAGGTACATTTTGGTACTGTGTGATATTAGCCATAATCTTAAGATTTATTTTCGGATGAATATTTTTTAAGGAGACTGTTGGTTTGCAAGATAAGGTAATCAGCTTCTTTACGGTACTTACCGGTAGGGTAACTTTCAATAAAACTGTTGTAGGCTTTTACGGTGGCCTCCAGGCGTTCCTGCTTTTTTTCTTCTACGCTGTTTTTGGCCAACAAAAAATGTGATTTTACAATCAGGAATTCCACTTCTTCGCGTTGAGGTAAATCGGGGAAGTCTTTAATCGCATTTTTGAGTGCTACAATAGCGGCTTTGTAATCTTCTACACGGTAGTAGAGCTTTGCACCGCGGTAGGTTTTTTCAGCCAGCTTTGCCCGCATTTTGTCAATATTGGCGTTGCATTGCTCAATGTGTTTGCTCTCAGGGAAAAGTGTGGCAAATATTTTATACTCTTCAATGGCTTTGAGTGTGTTGCTCTGGTCAAGTTCTGATGAGTAGGTTTCTTCCATAATGCAGTTGGCATACATGTAATAGCACTCTTCGGTATGTTTGGCTGCGGGGTAACTTTCTACGTATGTTTTAAAGAGGTAACCGGCAATGGTGTACTGGCGAAGGTTGTAATTACAGTAGGCGTTGTAATACATCATTTCTTCCGCTTTGGCTGTGCCGCTGTAGTAGTCCTGCAGTTGCTCATAAAGTGTTAATGCCCTGAAATAGTCTTTCTTGGCATAATACTTTTCAGCCGCTTTCAGTTTCTCCGCGTAGTCGGGGTTTTTAAGCACACGGTTGTACTTGCTGCAGGAACTGAACAACAGCATGAGGACTGAAAATATGTAAATTACGTAGAGGCGCACGATGCAATAAACCGCAAAAATAAGGGATTTATTGCCCAATGGAAAGAGTTTTTTAATCCGCTGACACACAATCATCGTCAGCTTTGGCCTTGGCTTAAGGTACAATTTTTGTAAATTGACGGGCCTATGTTACTTCGATTACGTGTTTTACTGCTACTTGCGCTAAGTGCCTCTTTGGGTGCTAAAGCTCAGAAAATGAGCGAGGAGAGGTACAAACACGTTATAGATTCCATGATTATTGCTGATTCTCTTTCTGCTGCGTACGAGGAGGATGAACCCTATTATTTCCCCGGTAACCGGCCAAAACCCAAGCGGGAAGAGGTGGTAAAATTTGCTACCAATTACATGGGTTTACGCTACCGTAGAGGAGGAAGCACAGAGAAAGGATTCGATTGTTCAGGCTTTACTTCGTATGTTTTTCGAAATTTCGGAGTGAAGCTGCCCCATACTTCAGCCGGACAATCCTTTTACGGCATTGAAGTGCCCAAAGATAAAATTACCAAAGGCGACCTCATTTTTTTTAAAGGAGCCAATACTCGCAAAAGAAGCATAGGCCATGTGGGCATAGTAATCTCTGAACGCGGACAACCCGTTAGGTTCATACACTCTTCTACCTCACACGGTATTCGTATGGATTATTTAGAAACGCACTATTACCGCCTGCGTTACGTAAGAGCCCGCAGGGTGTTGTTGGAGTAGCCTTATCAGATGATGGAAATTATTTTCCTACTCTATGTTGTATTCTTTCATCAGGCGGTAAATGGTAGACTTACCGATATCCAGTTTGCGGGCCACCAGCAAAACGTTGTGGTTGTACTTGTCCAGAAAATGTTTCAGAATTCTGATTTCGTATTCACGAAGCGAAAGTTCTTCATTCATCAACTCATTTACTTTGGTGCCACGTGTAAACTGAATATCTTCCGCTTTGATGGATTGGCCGGCAGCCATAACAGCAGCCAGTTCTACCACAGCTTTTAATTCACGTACATTACCCGGATAGTGGTAACGTTGTAACACATCAACGGCTTCTTTGGAAAAAGAATATTTGGCTAATTTATTCTGACGTGAGAAGTCATCCAAGAAATGTTTGGCCAATAAAATTATGTCATTGCCTCGCTCACGCAATGGCGGTAAATGAATGGGCAAACCCAGTAAGCGGTAATACAAATCCTGACGGAAATTACCCTTTTCTACTTCTTCCAGCAGGTTTCGGTGAGTAGCCACTACAATGCG
>DATGWX010000456.1:0-17558 GCA_035299275.1 Bacteroidia bacterium | reverse complement strand
ACACTACTATGTGTGAAGAGTTGTTTGGTCCGGTGCTTACTATTTATGTGTATGATGAGAATAAATTTGAAGAGACATTGGAGATTCTGGATGGCACATCCGAATATGCTTTAACCGGAGCTGTGTTGGCACAAGACCGTTACGCCATTGATTTGGCTACCTGGAAACTTCGTAATGCAGCGGGTAACTTCTACATTAATGATAAACCTACGGGAGCAGTAGTGGGACAGCAGCCTTTTGGTGGAGCACGTGCCAGCGGAACCAATGATAAGGCAGGGGCCATGCAAAACCTGATGCGTTGGGTGAGCACCCGAACAATTAAAGAAACCTTTGTGCCACCAGCGGATTACCGTTATCCGTTTATGGAAGCAGAATAAAAGCAAAAAGCCCTCTTTTGGAGGGCTTTTGATTTTTCATTTGTTTAGCTAACTATAGTTTTAGCTGGTGGTTGTCGGTTTGTTATCACAAATTTAACCTAAAAAAGATTTTAACCTAATACTTCGTGAAGTATATTTTAATCTTTTTATGCCTTTCTCTTTAATCTGGCGCACACGTTCACGGGTGAGGCCAAACTTTTCGCCTACTTCTTCCAGGCTCATTTCCGTTCTGCCGCACAGGCCAAAGTAGTGGCATATAATTTCTCTTTCCCTTTCCGACAGGGTAGACAGGGAGCGTTCGATTTCTTTGCGGAGCGACTCGTGTATCAGTAGTTTATCCGGCTCAGGCTCATCGGTGCTTTCCATTACACCTAGTAAGGTGCCTTCTTCACCTTCCTGAAACGGTGCATCAACAGACACATGCCTGCCCGACATGCGCATGGTTTCAGCTACGGCTTCCTCATCTATTTCCAAAATGGCAGCCAGTTCAATGGCAGTAGGTTCACGTTCCAGCTGCTGCTCCAGTGCAGAGTAGGCCTTGGTGATTTTACTAAGCACACCCACCCGGTTGAGCGGAAGCCTTACAATGCGGGCCTGTTCAGCCAAAGCCTGCAAAATAGATTGTCGAATCCACCAAACGGCATACGAAATGAATTTAAATCCACGGGTTTCGTCAAAACGTTGAGCCGCTTTAATAAGGCCCATGTTTCCCTCGTTGATTAAATCACACAAGGTTAATCCCTGATTCTGGTACTGTTTAGAAACAGACACCACAAAACGAAGGTTAGCGTTTACCAATCTGTCTAAAGCAACACGGTCGCCTCCTTTAATTCTTTTGGCTAGCGCCACTTCTTCCTCTGCTGTTATCATGGAGACTGAACCGATTTCCTGCAGATACTTGTCTAATGATCTGCTTTCTCTGTTGGTAATTTGCTTACTGATTTTAAGCTGTCTCATAGGCCGTTGGTTGGGGTTAGGTGGGTTAAAAAGTAAATTCGTCCATTCAGATATTTTGCATAATCCGAAATTACACTACCCGCTTGAGCATTTTTAAAAATGGTTGCACGGACCATCTAAAGATTTTTTAAATGACTGAAATTCATTGTTTTAAAATTTATTTTATGAATAATTTGGAACAGTTCTATGCAAAAAGAAGAAGGTTTCAGCGCATAAGAACGCCATAACAAGAAAGTTGGCAGAGAATAATTAAATTAATTAAGCAGGTGTGTTAAAAATTACTTGGTTGGGGGCTGGAAACATAAAATTGCAGGTATTTTTTGCACAAGTGACAAAAGATAATTGGGCGTTTTTTTATTGCAGCATTATGTTTTCTAGCTTATGTTTTATATAATGCAATATAATTTTTAGGGTCAGGAAAATGAAATCAAAAATATTTTTAGTGGTAGTCTCGGTATTGTGTGGTGTTGGTTTGGGCTACCTAATCGGTTTCAATAAATTTCATAAAAAACCAACAACTACGGTATCACCTTCAGCCAATGGTTCAGGCGTTAGTTTTGGAAAGTACATCAATCCCACTTTATCCTGTTATGGACCACACATTAAAGAATTGCGCTCATTCCGTTACCTCATTGATAAATATCTGAATAAGCTTCACCAAACCAATCCTGAATTAAGTGTTTCGTATTATTTCAGAGATTTGGCAAACGGTATTTGGATAGGGATAAATGAAAAGGAGGAATTTAGTCCGGCCAGTTTATTAAAGTTACCGGTTATGATAGCCGTGTTAAAAGAAGCAGAGAAAAACCCCGACTTTTTCAATAAAAGTATTGAATTCAAAACGGCAGATTTTGCAGGTGTGAGTGAAGAAGCCGGTTTTCCGAAAGAAGATAATAAATTTTATACTGTTGATGAGTTAATTATTCACATGATTGCTTATTCAGATAATGCAGCAACGTTATTGTTGCATCAATATGTGGGTGAGCAAAAAGTAAAAGAAGTAGAAGATTTTCTGCACCAGCATGTGCCTGAAGATGGAACGGCCAATACCAATTTCATTTCTGTGAAAAACTATGCAGCAGCATTCAGGGTATTGTACAACTGCTCCTATCTTGGAAAAGAAATGTCTGAAAAGGCTTTGGGGTATCTGGCACAGTCACACTATAAATCAGGTATACGCGCTGCTTTGCCTGATTCAATTGCACTGGCACACAAGTATGGTGTGCGGGACAACAGTAATGTGAATGGCAAAGATATTAAAGGCTACCAGTTGCATCACTTCGGAATTGTATACTATCCGGCCAAGCCCTACCTGTTGGGTATTATGACAAGGGGAGGAGATAAGGCAATTAAAGAAAAAGTGATTGAAGATCTTTCCAGAATCACTTTCTCTCAGGTAGATGAACAAATGAAGAGCTCTGACTTTGCTCAGATTACTCCTTAGTGGATGTTTTTGAAGCGAACCCTGTGGGGCTGTGTATCGCCAAGTCGTTGTTTTTTGTTCTCTTCGTATTCGCTGTAATTTCCTTCAAACCAATAGGCTTGAGAGTTTCCTTCAAAAGCCAGAATATGCGTGGCTATACGGTCAATAAACCAGCGATCGTGGGAAATTACCACTACACAACCGGCAAAGTTTTCTATAGCCTCTTCTAAAGCACGTAGTGTATTAACGTCAATGTCATTGGTAGGCTCGTCAAGCAGCAGCACGTTACCACCTTCTTTTAGGGTAATAGCTAAATGCACACGGTTTCTTTCTCCACCGGAAAGTACTCCCACTTTTTTACTTTGGTCCGTTCCGCTAAAGTTGAATTTTGAAATGTAGGCGCGTGCATTAATCTGTCTTCCTCCCGCAATCATGGTTTCGGTTCCGCCACTTATTACTTCGAATACACTTTTATCAGGCAGCAAATCCTTGTGACTCTGATCCACATAAGCTACCTTTACCGTTTCACCCACTTTGAATGTGCCACTATCGGGCTGCTCTAATCCGAGCATCATGCGAAAGAGTGTTGTTTTACCCACACCATTCGGGCCAATGATACCAACAATGCCTCCTTTGGGCAAAGAGAAACTCAGGTTCTCATACAATAATTTATTGCCGAAAGCTTTGCTGATGTTTTGCGCTTCAATGACTACATCGCCCAAACGCGGGCCCGGTGGAATAAAGATTTCCAGTTGTTGTTCTTTCTCTTTCTGCTCTTCGTTAAGCATTTTTTCATAAGCACCTAATCTGGCTTTTTGTTTAGCATGTCGGCCTTTTGGACCCATACGCACCCACTCCAGCTCCCGTTCCAGTGTTTTAGCGCGTTTACTCTCTTGTTTTTCTTCCTGAGCTAACCGATTTTGTTTTTGCTCCAACCAGCTGGTGTAATTGCCTTTCCACGGGATACCCTCTCCGCGGTCAAGTTCCAATATCCATCCGGCTACATTATCAAGGAAGTAGCGGTCGTGGGTAACAGCAATTACAGTTCCGGGAAAATTTTTCAGGTACTGCTCCAACCAGTCTACCGATTCAGCATCCAGGTGGTTGGTTGGTTCATCTAACAAAAGAATGTCGGGGTTACTCAACAGCAAGCGACACAAGGCCACACGTCTGCGCTCTCCACCGGAGAGAATATTCACCGGAGTGTCTGCATCCGGGCACCGTAAAGCATCCATAGCTTTTTCCAGTTTATTGTCCAGTTCCCAGGCATCGGTTTGTTCCAGTTTTTCCATCAGGTTGGCCTGTTTGTCGAGCAACTTGTTCATGGCCTCATCACTCATGGGTTCAGCCAGTTGATTATTTACTTCATCAAATTCAGCCAATAAATCGGTAATGTGCTTAACTCCTTCTTTTACTACTTCTATCACACTTTTACTTTCGTCCAGTTGAGGCTCTTGTTCCAGTAATCCGATTTTGTATGAACCGTCAAATACCACTTCTCCCTGAAAGTTCTTGTCAATTCCGGCAATAATGCGAAGCAAACTGGATTTACCTGACCCGTTTAAACCCAGCACGCCAATCTTTGCACCGTAGAAAAATGAAAGGTAGATGTTTTTAAGAACTTGTTTATTAGGTGGGTAGGTCTTGTTTACCCCCGCCATAGAAAAGATAATTTTCTGGTCGCTCATCGTGTAAAATTTAAGCTGCAAATATATTTGAATACTTGGTGTAAATCTTTGTTTTTGTGAGGGAATTAATTAAGATTTGCTAAGGTTTAGTGAAGTAAAATGTTAAAGCGAAAGATTTTATACTTACTTATACCTGTCTGTTTAATTATTGCAAGTTACAGTCAGTCGTTTGCCACCCATTTAATGGGTAGTGACCTTACTTACCGTTGCAGTAATGATTCCTTTTATTTTGTACTGAAAGTCTATCGTGATTGCGGTTCCTCTGTGTTGGTGACCACTACAGGACAGACGCTTAATGTAGTAGGGGGAAGTTTAAACTTTAATGCCCCTCTAACGCATGTAAGTACAAAAGATATAACTCCGGTATGCTCCACTGCAGTAAGCAGGTGTGTAAGCCCTTCAGGAACGGTAGGGTTTCAGGAATATACTTTTATTTCTTCTGTATACTTCGGAACTCCGGCCAGGGCAGCCATCTGTCAGTGGAGGGTGAGCTGGACACTGGCAGCCAGAAACTCAACTATTACAACCGGTCAGGCCGACCAGAATTTTTTTACGTTTACCAAATTCAACCGTTGTTTAGCCCCCTGCAATACCTCACCTTATTTTACTGATGCCCCCATTTCTTTGCTTTGCGGCAATCAGGCGCAGTACATTAACATGAGCGCAATTGATACTACGGATAGTCCGAGAGATTCCATCAGTTACCACCTGGACACGGCATGGCAAAATCCAACAACCATGTGTTCCTACGCATCAGGGTTATCCCCCAGATATCCCATGTATGCAATCGGGGGCATTTTAAATCTGGATTCTTTATCGGGTACGCTTCAGATGATTCCCATTCCGAATCAGATAGGTGTGTTGGTTATTGCGGTGAAAGAGTGGCGAAAAATAGCAGGCGTTTATCAACTGATTAGTGTTATTCGAAGAGATATTCAGATTAATGTGAGTGTATGCGGGTCAGGCAGAACCAGCCCCATTTTACCTTCGCAGGCTATGCGGGAGGTTTGCCCGGGTCAGAATCTGAATTTTGTTATACCCGTTGTTGACCCGGATGCAGGAAATGCAGTTACACTAAGTTGGAGCGGCAATATTTCAGGGGCCAGTTTTACTTCTGTTGGTGCACCTATTCCTTCAGGTAACTTTAGTTGGACACCTACCAACGCACAAGCATCTACCTCTCCGTATTATTTTTCTGTTTTAGCCAGAGACAATTCATGTCCCTATAATTTGTACTCTACACGTACCTATTACATCAAAGTAAAGTATCAGCCTTTTGCCACAGTAACCCCATCCGGTCCGTTAACCATGACCCCGGGAGATTTGGTTACTTTAACGGCTACCGCACCGCAGTTGGGTTATACGTATCAGTGGTTAAAAAATAACGTAGCCATACCGGGAGCAACGTCTTCAGTTTACACGGCTACTACAAATGGTCAATACAGTGTACGCATAAATAATACGGATAATTGCCCTGATACTTCTAACGTGGTTCAGTTGGATTATGTAACCGGTATAAGCACCTATCCCTATTATGAATCTTTTGAACTGAATAGTGGTGGTTGGATAGCATCAGGTACTAACTCAACCTGGACAAGGTCAGCTTTTACCATCAGTAAACCTACTTTAGGCGTGGGGGCCGCCAACGGTTCCTATGCATGGTACACCAATGCAACCGGCAATTACAATAACAACGAAACCTCTTACCTCACATCTCCTGTGTTTGATATGTCAACAGCTTTCGGGTCTACTAATCCGGTGTTGTCCTTTAACATGATGCGTAAGTTGTCTACTTCTGATTTATTGTGGGTGGAGTACAATGATGGCGGAGTGTGGACTAAGCTGGGTACCTTCGGGAGTGGCACCAATTGGTATACCACCAGTACTCCTCCATACGCCTGGAGCGGAGCATTGGCCAAATGGCACGTAGCCAGTTACATTATTCCATTAAATACAATAACCAATAAAAGTGCTGTTCAATTCAGGTTTGTGTTTAGCTCCAATGCTACATCCAATGAAGAAGGAATTGCTATTGATGATATTCACATTCATTCACAGGAAAATATATGGACGGCAGCCACATCAGTTACCAATATTATTCAGCGAAGCACCGGCACTAATACCTGGTTGCATTTTAACTCAGGAGGCAGCAGAATAATCTCTATTAAAGATAACGGGTATTATCTGGATTCTATACGGGTGAGTTGTTACCGCAATATTGGCGCAGTTCGCAGTTTAAACTCAGGTGGATTGCAATATTATCTTGACCGGAGTTGGGTAATCAGAACTAAGAATGCTCCGGGGTTACCGGTTACAGTACGCCTTTATCTCACGCATCAGGAGTTTAATGCACTTGATGTAGCCGATCCGATTATTAACAGCATCAAACGTATGGGTGTAACCAAATACAGTGGTGCCAATCAGGACGGCAGTTGGGCAAATAACACCACCATAGGACAGGCCACCTTTATACCACACACGTCAGTTGCTGCAGTAATTCCTTATTTCAGCGGTTACATTCTGGAATTTAATGTGAGTAGTTTTTCTGAGTTCTGGGTTAACAGCGGCACTAATTCGGCCACTATTCCATTGCCTGTGGAGTGGCTTACTTTTACTGCTCAGCGTAAAGGGAAGGATGCCGTTTTAAATTGGACAACATCATGGGAGCAGAATCACCATCATTTTGAAGTGGAGCGGTCTGTTGCGGGTTTGCCTGACGGTTTTACCAAACTGGAAGATATACCCGGTAAAGGCAGTGTGGTGTCGGTTGCATCATATACTTATACAGATTATTCACCTGTTGAAAGCGGTACAGTTATCTACCGTTTGAAACAAGTTGATAATAACGGAGCGTTTGATTATTCAGCTGTGAGAAGTGTTAACTTTGATGATGTCTATACAACAGCTGACGTGCAGGTTGCCCCTAATCCTTTTACGGGTACAACCCGTATTTCAATCGTAAATACCATAGCTCAGCATGCACAAATTACAATAACCAATGCCGGTGCTGATTTTTCTATGCATAAAGAAATGTATTTACCGGAAGGCGATTCCAATTTTGATTTATCAACTACAGCATGGCCCGCGGGGGTTTATTTCCTGCACATTACTACTCCGTATTGGAGTAAAGTGGTGAAACTGGTGAAGCAATAATTTTACTAAGCCTTTTGAAGCGTAAACACCGTAATCTCGGGTAATATTCCAACTCTGCCGGGATAACCTATAAAACCGAAACCTCTGTTAACGTACAGGTGCTGATTACCCTCAGTGTGCATGCCTGCCCATTGTTTGTAAATGTATTGTGACGGACTCCATTTAAACGAACCGATTTCAACCCCGAATTGCATGCCGTGTGTATGCCCCGCAAACATTATATCAATGTCCTGATGTTCTTTGCGAACTATGGCATCCCAGTGTGACGGGTCGTGAGATAATAATAACTGTACGGGAGTTTCTTCCATGCCCTGTTTGGCTTTTGAGATATCGCCAAACTTTTGAAAGCGTCCTCTGTCTCCCCAGTTTTCTACTCCGATTAATCCCAGTTTTTGTCCGTGTATCGAAATCACTTCGTGCTGATTTCGCATTAAGTTCCATCCCAAGTCTTTGTGAACATCGCACAGGTCAGCCAGATTTTTAGCTTTCTCTTCAGGGCTTGTCCACGTGGTTACGTAATCTCCGTAATCATGATTGCCCAAGGTAGAGAATACGCCCATCGGTGCTTTGATGTGCCCGAAGATATCCGTGTATTCATATACTTCGTCCGTTTTGTTGTTCACCATGTCACCGGTAAAAAAAATCAAATCGGCTTTTTGCTGCATAATCATGTCGATACCTTTTTTCACGGCATCTTTATCAAAAAAACTTCCTGAATGTATATCAGAAATCTGTACTATTTTTAATCCGTTGAAACGGTCGGGCAACTTGGGGAGATAAATGGTTTGATGCCTTAGCTTGTAATCATAAGCGCCCTTTACCATGCCTTTGGTGAGCATAATAAAAGGAATTCCCCCCGCAATAATACCTGCCTGGGTAATAAATTTAGAGCGGGAAATTTTATGTTCAGGATTTTCCTGAGTGCTGGCCGGTGCAGCAGGGGCTGCGGTTCGCATGATTTTACGTTTTGACCAAATGGACAATCTGCGCAAATCATCAGCAAACAAAAAAGGCAAAGCGATTAGTTTGGAAAAATAAACAGTAGCCAGCGAGGCCATAAAATAATTGCGAAACAGTGTGTTTGATTCCAGTTGCGGTACAATCAGGTAGCACACACTCCCGGCAATAAAAATCCAGGGGATGGTCCAGAACATTTTTTTAATCAGCAGTTGTCGTTTGTGCGATTTCTTAAAAAGAAGTCTTTTTATTCCCAGCCACAGGTAAGCATCAATAAGCATTACAAAGGCAACCGTGCCTACAATGAGTTTTAATTTAAATATGAGCACTTTGCAGTAATGTTATCAATATCCTCTTTTAATAATTCCGAACCCAATGCGTGTTCCGGTGTATTGATCAACAGGTGCATTGTCGAGAATGTTTTCAATCTCCTGCATAATCTCTGCCGGAAGACTTACGTGAATGGCTTTTACATTTTCTTCCACCTGCTGCGGACGTGATGCGCCTATAATCAGGCTGGTGATGGGTTGTTTACTCAGCGCCCAGGCCAGCGCCAGTTCGGCCATCGAAATATCATAACCTGCAGCAATGGTTTTGAGCATATCCATTTTTTGATAAAAGCCCTCATCCATACGTTTGGTAGGGAACCACACACCCATCACATCATTTGAGGCACGTGAATCAGCAGGTACATGGTCGCGCGTGTATTTACCGGTTAACAAACCCTGAGCCAGCGGAGAGTACACCACAATGCCCAGTTGTTCTTTCTGGCAAACGTCCATCACATCTACTTCCAGTGAGCGGTTGAGCATGTTGTAAACAGGCTGGTTGGATACAGGCTTGCGCCAGCCGTTGCGTTCGCAAATACGCATGGCGTTGGTTATTTGTACAGCACTCCATTGGCTCACTCCCCAATGTAAGATATAGCCGCGTTCCACCAGATTGTGCATGGCATAACAGGTTTCTTCCAAAGGAGTATCAATATCGTAGCGGTGGCATTGGTACAAATCAATGTAGTCTGTTTTTAAGCGTTGAAGAGATGCTTCACAGGCACTGCGCACATGGCGTATGGAAAGACCCTGATTCATCCAGTGTTCACTCATGGGGCCGAATACCTTGGTGCCTATGATAACTTCTTCCCGTTTAATGGTTTTCAGAAAATCGCCCAGCACCTTTTCTGACTCGCCCTTGTTGTATATATCAGCTGTATCAATAAAGTTGACGCCCAGGTCCAAGGCACGTCTCATGCAATCAAACGCAGTGGAGTTGTCAATACCCAAACCGGTTGTTAGCCAGGTACCCAAACTTATTTCAGAAATATATAATCCTGAATTACCCAGTTGTCTGTATTTCATATCCGCTTATTTTTGCGCAAAGTTAACCAACACCAAGTAACTATTTTGGGCAAGCAGCAAAACAAATCGAAAAAAGGTGCCAGCGGCTTTTTGCAGCAGGTAAAGCGCGGGATACTATTCCTGTTGTTGCAGTTTATTCAGTGGAGCTTGCTGTTTATCTGTTTGTACCGTATAGTTCCTGTACCACTTACTCCTTTGCACATTATCCGTCTTTTTGAAGAACGAAAAGACGACAAAGAAACCCGCCTGGAAAAAGACTGGGTGGCATTAGATGAAATGTCGCCCAACATGCCGCTGGCTGTGGTAACCTCAGAAGACCCCAAATTTTTTGAACACTTCGGTTTTGATTTTGAGCAAATCAAAAACTCACTGGAGCGCAACATAGAAAAAGGGAAAAAACTTCGCGGAGCCAGTACCATCACTCAACAAACAGCCAAGAATTTGTTTTTGTGGCCAAAGCGCAGTTGGTTACGCAAGGGGATTGAAGTGTATTTTACGTTGGCCATTGAAACCTTCTGGAACAAAAAACGTATTCTGGAGGTTTACCTCAACATCATTGAAATGGGCGATGGTATATACGGTGCAGAGGCTGCTGCTCAGGAATATTTCAACAAAAGTTGTGAGAACCTGTCAAAGAATGAGGCGGCTTTAATAGCAGCTGTATTGCCTAATCCGCGCAAGTGGTCACCGGCTAACCCCACAGCCTATATCCGCAAAAAGCAGCAACGTATTGTGCGCTACATGAAGTACGTTGATATGTCGCCACTGCACACCAAGGAAAAAGAAGACCACGGGGAAAAGTAGTGTTGCTAACTTTCTCTATTGCGTAACAAAGCCTGAAGCGTTTCAGGGAAATGCGTGTTGCCCTTCATCACCTCAGTAATAGCTTTTTGGTACTCCTGCATGTTCACTTCTTTCGACAGGTAACCCGTTGCTCCGGAGTCAACCATCTGCAACAATATTTCTTCGCGGTCATAAGAAGAAATACCAATGCAATGAATAGCAGGTTTTATTTTTTTGACAGCAGCAATAGTTTCGACACCGTCCATGCCGGGCATAATTAAATCAACCACTGCCACATCAATTTCTAATTCCTCCAGTTGAGACAATAAATGCTCTCCGCTACCACATACCGCCACCACTTCCACATCAGGTATTTGTGCGAATAATCCGGCAAATACTTTCTGCGAAACATCATAGTCATCCACAAAAGCGAGGCGTATGCTCATGCCCAAAAATAGGAAATTGAGTATAAAAAACAATAAGGAACATATCTCATTATATTTGCGGCATGAGTAAAGAACGACCATTGATTTTGGTTTCTAATGATGATGGCATCACTGCTCCGGGCATACGGGCTTTGGTAGAAGCTGTGCAGCCATTGGGTGATGTGGTGATTGTGGCACCCGATAGTCCGCAGTCGGGGATGGGTCATGCTGTTACCATAAGCAAACCTTTGCGCTTAGATCAGATTCGGACGGATATATACGGAGAGCTGCAAGCCTGGCAATGCTCAGGCACACCTGCTGATTGTGTGAAGCTGGCAGTTTCCAAAGTACTGCACCGCAAACCCGACCTGTTGGTATCAGGAATCAATCACGGTTCCAACTCTTCTATTAATGTTATCTATTCAGGCACTATGTCGGCCGCGGTAGAAGGAGCCATTGAAAGTATTCCTTCTGTAGGTTTTTCTTTGCTCGACTACAGTTACGATGCCGATTTTAGTTATGCCCAAAAAGTGGCTTATACTGTGGCCAAAAATATTTTGACTAACGGTTTACCAAAAGGTACACTACTTAATGTGAACGTCCCTAAACTAAAGGAAACCGAAAGCAAGGGAATAAAAGTATGCCGGCAGGCGTTAGCTAAATGGGAAGAGGAGTTTGACGAGCGCAAAGATCCTAACGGCCGTACCTATTATTGGCTCACCGGAAAATTTGTGAACTACGATAAAGGAGAAGACACCGATGAGTGGGCATTGCAAAATGGTTATGTATCCTTAGTTCCGGTACATTTCGACCTCACAGCACATGAAAGTATTGCATTTATTAATCAATGGAACCTGAATGATTAAGTTAGACAAAGACCATTTTTTAGTCGGATTTATTCCGGCCCTTATTATGCCTGTATTGGTAGGCGCAGGATATTATTTTTATAAGTTCGGGTTTCAATCGTCTGAGAACTATACGGAGATTTTTTTGCGGGAAGAAATGTTATCTCCTTTATTGGCTCTCGGTTGTTTTTTTAATCTCGTTATCTTTTTTGTGCTGCTCAAGTTATATCTGGAGCGTAGTGCGCAAGGGGTAATTTTTGCTACCATACTTTACGGAGTAGGTATTGCCATACTGAAAATGTTTTAACAGATGAAGTACTACCTCATAGCCGGTGAAGCCTCAGGTGACTTGCATGCATCAAACCTGCTCAGGGAATTAAAACTTTGCAGGAACAATGCTCAATTCCGTGGCTTTGGTGGCGACCTGATGCAGGCCCAGGGAATGGAGGTAGTGAAACATTACCGCGAAATGTCGTTTATGGGCATTATAGAGGTGCTTAAAAATCTGGGCTCCATTTCGCGCAACCTGGCTCTCGCTAAAGAAGATATATTGGCCTACCAACCGGATGTACTTATTCTGGTTGATTACCCGGGATTTAATTTGCGCATGGCTCAGTTTGCGAAGAGCAAGGGCATTAAAGTGATTTATTACATTTCACCCAAGTTGTGGGCATGGAAAGAATCACGTGTAAAAAAAATGCGTGAGTACGTGGATTTGCTTTTGCTCATTCTACCATTTGAGGTTGAGTTTTACCGCAAGCATCAATATGAAAAAGCCGTTTATGTGGGCAATCCTGTAGTGGATGCCGTGCGTGCATTTCAACCCGATGCTGATTTCAGAAGGACGTACCGGTTAGAAAATAAAAAAATAATTGCTCTTTTGCCGGGCAGTCGTATACATGAGCTGGAGCACATGCTGCCGCTTATGTTAAGAGTATCAGAACAGTTTGAAGGCTATGAGTTTGTAATCGCACAAGCACCGGGGTTAGACGACAGCATTTACCAACAGTTGCTCAACGGCTCGCGCATTAAGGTGGTGAAGGCACATACGTATGATTTGTTGTCGAATGCTGAAGCCGCTTTAGTTACCTCCGGCACAGCTACATTGGAAACGGCCCTGTTTCATGTACCGCAGGTAGTTTGCTATAAAATCAGTGCTGTGACCTACGCCATAGGTAAGCCTTTTGTTAAAATAAGTTTGTACTCCTTACCTAATATTATAGTGGGAAGAGAAATTATACGGGAATTGATTCAAAGTAATTTGACGGTCAGCAATATGGTAGAAGAACTTAAGGCGGCATTACCCAACGGAACCAAGCACAGCAAGATAACTTCAGGGTATGCCGAGTTGGCTAAACTGCTGGGTGATACCCATGCTTCAGCTAATGCAGCAAAAAAAATCACGGAGTTTTTGCAGTAAACCCCTGAATACATATATTTGCAACCCTTAAACGGGGGATTAGCTCATTTGGCTAGAGCGCTTGCATGGCATGCAAGAGGTGATCGGTTCGAATCCGATATCCTCCACCAAAAATTAAAAATCCCTGTTCATCAGGGCTTTTTTGTGAGACATTTTTGCAAATAAAGGATGTTTGTCGCTACAGAGTTCCCTATTTCATATTTGCTTGTCTGTTCTAAGAAGCAAAAAGCATGAAAAGCACTAAAACGGTTCAACTTTTCAGATACCGCAATAACTATAACTTCTTAATGAGTTCTATCAGTTTCTCTTTATTTACAGGTTTTATAATATAGTCCGACACCTCACTAATGGCTTTTGCCCGGGCAACATCATCAGGTGAAATAGAAGAGGAGCAAATATAAATGGTGATAGTTTTTCCTATCATCGGGTTGAGTATAGTGAATTCTTCCAGAAACTGCCACCCGTTCATAATGGGCATACTTAAATCGAGAAGAATAATCTCAGGTAATGCATCCGTGTTGTCTTTATTTTCTTTCAGAAAATTGAGTGCATCCAGACCATTATCGAATACCCTTATAAGCTCTACGAGTTTGGTTTCTTCAATCGTTTTTTTAGTTAAGAAGACAAAGATGTCATCATCGTCTACCAGTGTCAGCGTTTTGATGTGATTCATGTGTTTAGTTTTTAAGTTCAATAAAAAATGTACTGCCTTTTTCCGGTTGGCTTTCTACCCATATTTTGCCTCCCATGGCCTCCACTTGTGTTTTGGTCATGAATAATCCAAACCCTTTTGCATCGGGGTGCTTGTGAAATACCTTACGGATTTTAAAAAGCTGATCTTTGTGTAACTTGGTATCTATGCCCAAGCCATTATCTTCTACTGATAAACGGATAGCATTACCGGACTTCTCAGCTTTTATATGGATGATAAGTTTACGCTGCGGAGATTTATATTTAAGTGCATTACTGATTAAATTGGTAAGAACACTTTCAATGTATTTCTGTGGAAATTGTATTGTGGAAATGTGGTTGAAGTCGATGTGTATGTCGGCTTCATACTCTTTAATCTGTGTTTCAAAAGCAACCAGAATTCTATCCAGGCATTCTTTAAGATTAATTTTATCGAATGTAATGTCGGTATCCTGTTTTACCTGAATAGATTCTACCAACTCATTAAACACCTCCATTAAATGATTTACTACCGGTTTTACTTTTGCCAACATAACATCCCGGTCAGCTTCATTTTTACTCTGTTCGATGTAATCAATGAGCATGGAAATGTTGATGAGCGGGGCTCTCAAATTATGTGAGACAATATTGCAAAAGTCTACCAGTTGAGTGTTCTGAAATTTTAAAGCACTGGAGTACTTAAGAAGATCTTCTTCTGCTTGTTTGCGTAGGGTAATATCAGCACGTATGGCCACGTATTGAAACGGCTTTCCCTGCTCATTCAGAAAGGGCACAATCGTAGTGTCCACCCAATAGTGACTTCCGTCTTTAGCCTTATTTTTCAGCTCACCACGCCATATTTTACCATTAGCTATAGTGACCCATAAGTCGCGGATAAATGAACTTTCATGATACCCCGAGTTAATGATGCGATGGTCTTGTCCAAGTAATTCTTCCCGGGTGTACTTGGAAATTTTGCAGAAGTTATCATTCGCATGAATGATGGTTCCCTTGGGGTCTGTAATAGCTACAATGGCTGATTCGTCAAGGGCATATTTGTAGTCGGCAAGTTCTTTCATATATTTTCAAGTTTAGTTCACACATATTCCAACTTCTATTATTGCAATGCACAAATAGATGATACATTAGCAAATGGCAGACATTATAACGAATGTATTTTTACTTATGTAAATGTAATTAATTTTAGATTTAAATAGCCATACTATTTTTTATTTCTGTATTCAAATCAGATGGATAGCAGCTTAAAGTGCTTACGGTTTCAGGTATTGTTGAGTTATCTCACACTTGGTTTATTTTGCGAAATTGACCAAGTGTTTGCAGCCATCCCCACTTTCCATTCCTTTTCCTTAATTTCGCTGCTTTATGAAGATAGCATACTCCTGGTTACAGCAATTTATTGATACGCACGATTCAACTCCAGCGCATATAGAGCAACTGCTCACCAACTGCGGGTTGGAGGTGGAAAATTATGAAGCCTATTCCTCTGTAAAAGGTGGATTACAAGGGCTGGTTACGGGCGAGGTGCTTACCTGTTTGCCACACCCTAATGCCGACAGGTTAAGGGTAACTACAGTAAACGTAGGCGGTGAAACGCCATTGCAAATAGTGTGCGGTGCCCCCAACGTAGCAGCGGGTCAAAAGGTAGTTGTGGCTATGGTGGGCGCAACTTTATACCCCACCAACGGAGAGCCTTTCAAAATTACTAAAAGTAAAATACGGGGTGAGGTATCCGAAGGGATGATTTGTGCAGAGGATGAAATCGGACTCGGGCAAAGTCATGCCGGTATTATGCTACTGCCGGAGCATACTGCAGCAGGCTTGCCTGCCGCGCAGGTATTACCTGTTCACATTGATACCATTTTTGAAATCGGCTTAACACCTAATCGTGGTGATGCAGCATCGCACCTGGGTGTTGCACGCGATTTAAGTGCTGTGCAGGGTTGGCGCATGAAAGAATGGCGCAAAATATTGCAGGTGCCGGAAACACCTTCACCTGTTACCGTGAAAATTGAAGACACAGATGCTTGCCCGCGTTATTCGGGTATCAGCATTTCAGGAGTAAAAGTACAGGAATCTCCTGCGTGGTTAAAACAAGCTTTGTCCGGTATCGGATTAAGTTCCATCAACAATATAGTTGACATCACCAATTACGTGTTGCACAGCATTGGTCAGCCCATACACGCATTTGATGCACATAAAATAGAAGGCAATACTGTTGTGGTAAAACGTGCGGTAAAAGGCAGCACTTTTGTTACTCTAGATGGAAAAGAGCGACAACTTAACGGTGAAGAATTGATGATATGCAACAGTGCTGCTCCTATGGCATTGGCCGGAGTATTTGGCGGAGCACAATCAGGTATTACGGAAAATACCACCGAAGTTTTTGTAGAGAGTGCTTATTTTAATCCCGCTGTTATCCGTAAATCAGCCCGTTCACACGGATTGAGTACTGATGCATCTTTTCGCTATGAAAGAGGAACAGACCCTGATATTACAGTTGATGCGGCTTTATTTACTGCGGCATTGATTATGGAAGTAGCAGGAGGCACATTGGCCGGTGCTTTGGTAGATGAGTACCCTGATAAAATTAATCCGCATTCGGTAATTTTTGATGTCAAACGGTTTTATGATTTGATGGGGAAAGAGTTGAGTGATGAAAAGGTAATAGATATTTTAAATAGGTTAGAAATTAGAATTGTAAAAAAAGATGGGACTACATGGGGCCTATCTGTTCCCGCATACCGTACCGATGTACAACGTGAGGTGGATGTAGCGGAAGAAGTGATGCGTATTTACGGATACAACAACATTGAAGTGGCGCAGTCCATCGTTTCCTGCATTAGTGTGAGTGACGAGGATAAAATATACAAACTCAAAAATCGGGTAGCCGATTATTTAGCACATGCCGGGTTTTATGAAATGTATGGTTTCAGCTTAACGGCCTCATCCAATTACACCGAAGAAGAAAAAGCAACGCTGGTGAACATTCTCAACCCGTTGAGTAATGAACTGGATGTATTGCGTGGCGATATGTTGTTTTATGCCTTACAAACGGTTCAATACAACCGCAACCGCAAACAAACGGATGTGTTGTTGTATGAGTTTGGTAAGGTGTACCGGAAAACAGCAAGCGGCTATTATGAAAACAACAGGTTGATATTGATAGGGACAGGGAACCAAACTCCGGTTAACTGGACCCAACCTGCCCGCCCGGTTTCTTACTTCTTCATGAAAAATATGCTGGAGCAGGTCTTGAGCAAGTGCGGAGTGAGTCAATGGCAGGTGCAGTACCACAATACAGCCCGGGTTTTAGAAAGGGCAGAAATACTGGTAAACAAAAAAGTAGTGGGTGCTTTTGGTTTGGTAGAACCCAAGCTAGCCGACAAATACGATATCAGTCAGCCTGTTTATTACATTGATTTGGATTGGGACGCTTTGAGCGCCATTTCGCTTGCGGCAAAATTCAGTGTAACCCCGGTTTCTAA
>DATGWX010000455.1:0-7028 GCA_035299275.1 Bacteroidia bacterium | reverse complement strand
GGCGTCAAATATGTAGAACTTACCGAACTTTTTGCCAATTCCGATATTATCACCCTTCATTGTCCATGTTTAATGGGGATCAAATCCTGCGAGAAAACCAAAATACCAAAACCATTTTTGAGCAAACTATTCTCAAGAATTATGGGATTCGACAAAATTTGGTTTTTACAGGAAATGACCTGTACCATAGGATAAAACAAGATAGAAATAATATCAAATCTGTTAGGGTTCAATTTGAAAAATTTGAGGCATTTTTATCAAGAGCATTTTTTCAGAACAAACAAGTAGAATTAATAGCAAAAGAATCAGAGAAAGCTGAAGAAAGGCATATTAACGTGTGGATAGATGGTATAGAGCGTGAACTGCATAATGTGGGAGACGGCATTCAATCATTAATCACCTTAATGTATCCAATTTTCATGGCTCCAGAAAAAAGCTGGATTTTTATTGAAGAACCAGAAACCCATCTTCACCCAGGCTTGCAAAGAATTTTCATTGAAGAGTTAATCTCAAATGAAGAATTTCAGAAAAAAGAACTGAAGGTACTATTAACAACCCACTCAAATCATTTAATAGACCAATCATTCCAAAACTCGCATAAGATTAGTCTATTTTCATGCAAACGTGAATTAAGAGAAGGAATAGAAACGGTTAATGTAAAACAAATAACAACACCTCAGAATCAACTACTCTCCGACCTTGGCGTTAAAAACAGTTCCGTATTCCTAGCGAGCTGCACCCTTTGGATTGAAGGTATATGTGACAGAATAATCATCAGGAAGTTAATCAAACTTAAGAGCGAACAACAAAATAAAATATTATTAGAGGATATTGATTTTGCTTTTTTTGAGTATGCTGGCTCAAACTTAAGTCATTACCTATTTTCTGATAACGATTCCAATAACAATCTTGAGGAATTAGAAGAAGAAGATCAAAAACTGATAAACGCGTTTGCCTTATCCAACAATATTCTACTTATTGCTGATAAAGACAAGGGTAAACTCTCAAAACATTTAATGTATAACGAAATTGAGAGGACTGGTTTTTCTTATTATACTTTACAAGTAAGAGAAATAGAAAACAGTTTATCCCCTGGTCAACTACGACAATACCTTCCAAAATTATTCAATAGAATTCCGATTGATAATTGGAACAGCATATTAGAAAATGTAAAAGAAGATGACTATATGGATGAATACCTGGGAACTTTTCTTAAACAAAAAGCAGAAAAAAGTAACCTCAAGATACCTAAGTCACTTATAGCTAAAAGCGGAACATTAGAGACTAGGTATAAAACAAAATTGGCTCAGGAATTCACAAATGGCCATGTTACTTGGAACGAATTGAGTTCATCAGCAAAAAAATTGGCTGATAGAGTTTACGAGTATATTATTGAAGCAAAAAAGTAAACGAGAGTATTTAATAAATTTTGTCAAATTTTAGGGAGTAAAACAACCTAAATTTGATATCTCGTTGGCGCGGGCTCGCAGCTCATGCCATATCCCAGCTGGTAACCGTTTGCAGCAAAAAGAAAGAATGTGTTTTTTATACTAGGTTAATTAACAAACATATCAAAGTTAAACGTTCTTAATCAGATTCACAAGCCGTACTTTTGTTTCATGCGTATCATTCGCCATCCTGTGTTGTGTAACTATTACGTTACCTACCGCTGCAATGCCAGCTGCGGGTTCTGCGATATTTGGGAGAAACCTTCTCCCTACATTACACTCGAACAAGCCAAGCATAACTTTCGCGATTTGAAAAAGCTGGGGGTAAATGTAATTGACTTTACCGGTGGCGAACCTTTGTTGCACCGTGAATTGCCGCAATTGCTGCAACTGGCTAAACAAACCGGTTTTATGACTACGGTTACCACCAATACGCTACTGTACCCCAAGCAGGCAGCCAAGCTCAAAGGTTTGGTAGATATGTTGCACTTTTCACTTGACTCAGCCTATGAAGAACAACACAATGCCTCGCGCGGAGTGCAATGTTTTGATAAATTACTGGAATCAATTGAAGTAGCCAAGTCGTTGGGTGAGCGGCCTGATATTTTGTTTACCGTGCATTCAGGTAACATTGCTGAAATTAAAGAAATATACGAACGTATTTCTTTGCCCAATAAGTTGATGCTCATTCTTAACCCCATATTTGCGTACAATGAAGTTGGCGGACAGCTAAGCGCAGAAGCATTGAACGAGTTGGAGCATTGGGGGAAGCAAAAGATGGTGTACCTCAACAAAGCATTTATTTCATTACGTAGAGATGGAGGCAACCACATTAATCAGCCGGTTTGTAAAGCAGGAAGTACTACGGTAGTGATTTCACCAGAGAACAAACTGGTTTTGCCCTGTTACCATTTAGGATTGGAAGAATTACCCATTGAGAATAATCTGTATGATTTGTGGAACTCAACCAAAGTACAAAATCAAATTGCTTTAGAGGGTAAACACGCTAAGTGCGAGGGTTGTACGGTTAATTGTTATTTTATGCCTTCCTTTCATGTGGAAACGAGCAAATATATGTGGGAATCAATACCTTCTACATTAAAATACGCTTTCGAGAAAGGCACCTGGAAACATCCGTTCCGCACTGTAGCTCAAAAAGCTTCGCTATTTTAAATCAGGGGTTTGCATTTTTGAAGAAGAGGCCTATCTTTGCCGTCCATTTAACAAAAACAACAACAAATGATATTAACATCAGAAACCAAGAAGGAGATCTTTGCTAAGCACGGTAAAAGTGCAGCGGATACCGGATCGGCTGAAGGACAGATTGCCCTGTTTACCCACAGGATTAATCACCTTACCGGTCACTTAAAAATTAACAAAAAAGACTTTTCAGCAGAATTAAGTCTGGTGAAACTGGTAGGTAAAAGACGCTCTTTGTTAGATTACCTGGCTAAAACGGACATTTTCCGTTACAGGGCTATCATCAAGGAACTAAACATCCGTAAGTAATTTACATTTTACATGTATAAAGTTAACGGCTTGGCCTTTTTTATATGGGGTCAGGCCGTTACTGTTTTATCAACGGGGTATTGCAGGGCCCTTGGACTGCCTGCAAGCAATTTAAAATTAAACGATTAAAAAATGACAATCGGAATTTCAAAAACATTCGATCTGGGGGATGGAAAAAAAGTAACCCTTGAGACCGGAAAACTTGCACGTCAGGCTGACGGTGCCGTAATGTTACGACACAACAACACCATGATTCTGGCCACTGTAGTGTCGGCCAAAACCGCTAAAGAGGGAGTAGATTTTTTACCTCTTTCAGTAGATTATCAGGAAAAATTTGCGGCTGTAGGTCGTATTCCCGGTAGTTTCCACAAGCGTGAAGCAAAATTGAGCGATTACGAAGTACTTATCAGCCGTATAGTTGACCGTACTCTTCGTCCGCTTTTCCCTGAAGATTACCACGCTGATACGCAAGTGGCTATTACCCTGCACAGTGGTGAGCCTGAAGTATTGCCTGAAGCCCTTGTTGGTTTAGCTGCTTCTGCGGCTATTTTATTAAGTGATATTCCGTTCAACGGACCAATTTCTGAAGTACGTGTTGCACGTATTGAAGGTAAGTTAGTGATTAACCCATATAAGTCGGAATTAGAAAAAGCCGATATCGATCTGATAGTTGCCGGAACCGCACATGACATCAACATGGTGGAAGGTGAAATGGCCGAGGTATCAGAAGCTGATATGTTGGAAGCATTAAAATTTGCGCATGAAGCTATTAAGAAACAGTGTGCATGGCAACTGGAACTGGTTGAAGCAGCAGGAGGTAAAAAACCTACGCGCTCTTATGACCCCGATAAAAGTGATGACACGCTTCGTGAGAAGATATACAGCACTTTCTACGAGCCGGTTTACCAGATTGCGAAATCTGCTTTACCTAAGCAGGAGCGTAGTGATGCCTTCAAAAAACTATTAGACGATTATATCGCAGCCCTTCCTCAAAATCAAGAGGGTGTAGATTTAAGCGCTCTTGAAAACAAGGAAGACGAGGGTTTGATTAAAAAATATTTCCACGATGTGCAGTACGATGCTGTTCGTGCCATGATATTGAATGATCGTTCACGCTTGGATGGTCGTCAGTTGGATCAGGTTCGTCCTATCTGGAGTGAAGTGGACTATTTGCCATCAGCACACGGTTCAGCAGTGTTTACCCGTGGCGAAACGCAATCACTTACTACCGTTACTTTAGGTACTAAAATGGATGAGCAGTTGCTGGATAGCCCGATGGTTTTTGGTTACAGTAAATTTTTACTGCACTACAATTTCCCTTCGTTTTCAACCGGTGAGGTAAAGCCTAACCGTGGTCCGGGTCGCAGAGAAATAGGACACGGTAACTTAGCTTTACGTGGTTTAAAACGTATGCTGCCAGATGGTTTGGAAAATCCATATACCATTCGTGTTGTATCGGATATTCTGGAATCCAACGGTTCATCTTCTATGGCAACAGTGTGTGCCGGTTCATTGGCACTGATGGATGCCGGTATCAAAATGAAAGGTGCAGTTTCAGGTATCGCCATGGGTTTGATTACCGATGAGAAAACCGGAAAATATGCAGTGCTCTCAGATATCTTAGGTGATGAAGATCACTTGGGTGACATGGACTTTAAAGTAATCGGTACCGCTAAAGGTATTGTTGCTTGTCAGATGGATATCAAAATTAACGGACTGAAGTGGGAAGTGGTAGAAGAGGCTTTGAACCAAGCCAGAGGCGGACGCACCCACATTATGAACGAGATGAATAAAACGCTTGCTGAAGCACGTGCTGATTATAAGCCACATGCACCGCGTATTGAAAAACTGGTTATTGATAAAGAATTTATCGGTGCAGTTATCGGGCCTGGAGGTAAAGTGATTCAGGGAATTCAGCGCGATACCAATACGATTGTTACCATTACTGAGGTGGGCGAACAAGGAATTGTGGAGGTAGCATCAGCCAATCGCGAAAACATGGATAAGGCTTTAGCTATCATCAAAGGAATTGTATCGGTTCCTGATGTAGGAGAGGTATACACCGGTAAGGTAAAATCCATTACTGACTTCGGAGCATTTATAGAGTTCCTTCCCGGTAAAGAAGGATTACTGCATATTTCAGAGGTTTCATGGCAACGTTTGCCAAGTATGGAAGGTGTTTTCACCAGCGGCCAGGAAGTTAAAGTGAAGTTACTGGAGGTAGATAAGAAAACCGGTAAATACCGCTTGTCCGCCAAAGTACTTACTCCGCGCCCTGAAGGCATGCCGGAAGAAACCCCTCGCCCGCCAAGAGGCCCGCGCCCTGAGGGTGATCGTGGCCCGCGCAGGAATGATGGCGACAGACGTGATAACCGCGACCGCGGTCCGCGTGATCATAACAGAGGCCCACGCCCTGAGCAAAATAACAATGCAGGTTCAGCACCGGATCAACCTACCGCTGAATAAGAACACAACACATAAAAACAAAAAGCCCCGAAGAAATTTCTTCGGGGCTTTTTGTTTGCAGTTTTTACTGACTAAAACCTTTCGAACTGGTTAAAGAAGAAACCGGCCTCAATCGCAGCGTTTTCATCGCTGTCTGAACCGTGTACCGCATTTGCTTCAATACTTTCAGCAAAAAGGTTACGGATGGTTCCCGGCTCAGCCTTTTTAGGATCGGTAGCGCCAATCAGTTTACGGAAATCTTCTACAGCATTGTCTTTTTGCAATACAGCGGCTACAATAGGACCCGATGACATAAAGCCAACCAAATCTTTAAAGAAAGGACGCTCGCGGTGAATGTCATAAAACTTACCGGCAGTTTCTTCGCTTAAGCGGGTATATTTCATGGCCACTATGCTGAAACCGGCTTCGGTAATTTTGTCTAAAATTTTGCCGATGTGACCGTTTGCAACGGCATCGGGCTTAATCATGGTGAATGTGATGTTGCTCATCTTGTATGTTCTCAATTTTGCCGCAAAAGTAGGCTTTGTGTATTAAATAAACCTAATACCCAGTTAAAAATAACTCCCTACATCTAATTGAATTATTTGCTTTTGCGCTCATTTTAGCGACATTTGCACCTTTCCTGTAAAATAGCCTTGAAAGATATAAGAGTATTACGCGACCAGCTTATTCCCGGTTCTCCGGCCAATATTGTTATTACCACTCATCATAAACCAGACGCTGATGCTATTGGCTCCTCTTTGGGGTTATATAATTTCTTCAAAGTGTACGGTATCCAAAATGTAACGGTAGTAAGTCCTACTGACTACGGAGCATTTTTACACTGGATGCCGGGCAACGAAACGGTAATTAATTTTGAAGAGCAAAAAGAAAAAGCAACGCAGTTAGTAGAAGCAGCTGATTATGTTTTTTGTCTGGATTTTAACGGACTTAAACGCATCAATCAACTGGGAGATATTGTAAGGGCCAGTAAGTCGGTAAAGGTGATGATTGACCACCATCTGCTCCCTGAAGGATTTGATGATTACCGCTTGTGGACCAACAAAGCCAGCTCTACCTGTGAGTTGATTTACACATTTATTCACCTGTGGGAATCGGAACACCTCATCAACAAAGATATTGCATCCTGCATTTACTCGGGGATAATGACCGATACAGCTTCGTTTAAACATGACAGCACCACACCCAACACCCACCGCATAGCTGCCGAGTTAATTGAAAAAGGAGCCGACAGTTCGCACATTCACAGTCTTATTTACGATAGTTATTCAGTTGACCGTATGCGGTTCATCGGTTACGCGTTGTATGAAAAGATGGAATATTTGCCTGAATACAAAACGGCACTTATTACAGTAACGCATGAGGAGATTAAGCGTTTTGGAGTAATTACCGGAGATACAGAAGGGCTAGTGAATTACGGACTGAGCATTGAGGATGCTGAACTGGCGGTACTCATAATAGACCGTAAGGTGAGAGTAAAAATGTCATTCCGTTCTAAAACAAAATTCCCGGCCAATGAATTTGCACGTGAATTTTTTAACGGAGGGGGTCACTTTCATGCTGCAGGAGGAGATTCAGAAGAAACATTGGAGCAGGTAAAAGAAC
>DATGWX010000454.1:0-6408 GCA_035299275.1 Bacteroidia bacterium | reverse complement strand
TGCAGCTACCACCCTTTCTTCTGACATTACAGTAAACAATACCTTAACACTAAACGCTAAACTTACCTCTTCCTCTTCGGCTAAACCCATTATAGGAGCCAGCGGCACAATATCTGGGGCATCTGCTTCCAACTTCGTTGACGGTCCGCTTGCTATGACTGTAGCTCAAAGTTCATTAAAGTCTCTGACGTTTGAAATAGGTAAAGGAACAGCTTATCGTCAACTCGCATTGAATGTAACTCACAGTTCAGCAACTTCAACTGTTTACACTGCTGAAGTGTTCAATTCTGCACCCACATCCAGAACCATTCCATCAGGTATAACCCACATTTCCTCTATCCGACATTACAATGTTACCAAGGGCGCAGGAGCAACAGTTTCTTCTGCAACAATTGCATTGAATTTCGATACTGATGACTTAGTGAACCAATCAAGTTCTTTGCGTATTGTAAAAGATGATGGGGCGGGCAACTGGGTTAATATCGGAAATACGTTTGTTTCCGGTGTGCCTACAGGCTTTATTGTTTCCAGTAGTTTTACCTCTTTCAGCGACTTTGTTCTTGGTAATGCAAGCGGAGGAACTAACCCTTTACCTGTTGAATGGTTATCTTTTGAAGCAGCTAGAATTAACGAAAACACTAACTTACTTAAGTGGGTGACTGCATCAGAAAACAACAACAAAGGTTTTGAAGTAGAGCGTTCCTTTGACGGAAAAACATTTAACCGGATAGATTTTGTAGGAGGTAATAATACCAAGGAAACTGTTTCCAACTATTCTTTTACTGATGAGGATAATGACTTGAGTTCCGCATCAATTGTTTACTACCGCTTGAAGCAGTTAGACAACAACGGCAAGTTCAGCTACTCGGAAGTACGTACAGTAGAATCAACTTCTGCAGCTCCGGTAATTAACGTATACCCGAACCCGGCCAAAACTGTTTTAACTGTTGCCGTTTCAGGATATACAGGTAATGCTTCATTAGAAATAACCGACATATCAGGGAAAAAATTAACCCTGCCGACCGTTGATTTTAGACACGAATCAGCAACTCAGATTAATATCAGCAACTACAAGCCCGGTATTTATCTGCTCAAAATGATTACACCTGAAAAAACGTATACCCGCAAAATAGCTATTCAATAGTTTATCCCTTTTGGTCCAAAAACTACAGGCTGCTGAAGCACACTGGCACATTTTATACACCAAACCCCGTTTTGAAAAAAAGGTGTATACCCGATTAACTGAGGCCGGCATAGACTGCTATCTTCCACTCCATAAAACCCTTAAACAATGGAGTGACCGCAGAAAGTGGGTGGAAGAACCTCTATTTAAATCTTACCTCTTTGTGCATACCGACATGAAGAATTACTATACCATTCTTAATACACAAGGAGCAGTAAAATTTATTCATTTCGGAGGAGAGGTAGCCACCATACGAGCAAAAAAAATAGAGGAGATAAAACTGTTGCTGTCCAACTTTTCCGATGTGGAAATAGTGGATATGCAAGATATCGCTCCGGCTGATGAGGTACGGGTAGTAGCAGGCCCCTTGCAGGGAATGACCGGGAAAGCAATGCAATACAAAGGTAAGCAAGTGTTGGCCGTTGAAATTGAACATATCGGGCAATCTATGGTGGTTCAACTTCCGCTTAAATACCTCGAAAAAGTATAAACGGATTGAAATCCTTATTTTTGTCTGAAACAACTACCGGATGAATTACCCCTCACCTCACCTCATTGATTTTGGCCGTTTGGGCGAAAGCGCTATCGGCTTTATTTCTGTTGCACAAAATGACCGACTTCCGTTTGCTGTTCAACGGGTATTCTGGACTTACTTCACTCCTGAAAGTGTGGTACGCGGAAGACATGCCCATCACGCCACACAACAGATTCTTGTAGCTGTAACCGGAAGAATAATCGTGACCACAGATGACGGTAAAGGCACTATCGAAACATTCGTACTGGATGAACCGGATAAAGGTGTTTACATTCCGCCCAACGTATGGCACACCATGCAGTATTCACACACTGCTATACAAATGGTACTGGCATCTCAAGCATACGATGCAGCTGATTACATCAGGGATTACGAAGAGTTTAAAAACGTGTGGGGCAACAACTGATGGCAGCACCATTCATACATCCGCAGGCATTGGTTGAAACCGATGAAATAGGTGAAGATACACGTATATGGGCATTTGTGCATGTACTCCAGGGAGCGCGAATAGGTTCAGGCTGTAATGTGTGCGACCATTGCTACATTGAATACGGAGTACACATAGGTAACCACGTTACGGTTAAATCAGGCATATACATTTGGGAAGGCGTACACATTGACGACCATGTGTTTTTAGGTCCCAATGTAGTTTTCACTAATGATCTGCGGCCCCGCAGCAAACAATACGTTACTTCAGTAAAAACATACATTAAAGAAGGTGCAAGTATCGGAGCCAATTCTACAGTGTTGGCAGGAGTAACTATAGGTAAATATGCCATGAGCGGCATAGGTTCTGTGATTACCCGCGATGTTCCCGACTATGCGCTGGTGTATGGCAATCCGGCCAAATTCAAAGCCTGGATTGATGAAGAAGGCAACAAGCTTACTCAAAAAGACAAAGATATCTGGACAAACAAATCCGGAACTGAATACATCGAAACACCTAACGGACTAGCCAGAAAATAAAGCATATGAACATTCCCTTCCTCAGTTTTAAACAAATGAATGCTGATGTGAAAGCAGAATTGCTTCCCTCATTTGAAACATTCATCGACAAAGGCTGGTACGTGTTAGGTGAACAGGTAAAAAAATTTGAACAGGAATATGCCGCATGGAACACCACCTCACATTGCGCGGGCGTGGCCAACGGTTTAGATGCCTTAATTATAGCACTCAAATCACTGGGCATTGGTGAAGGCGATGAAGTGATAGTACCTTCCAACACTTACATTGCCTCCTGGTTGGCCGTAAGTTATGTAGGTGCCGCTCCGGTCCCTGTTGAACCAAGAATAAACACCTATAATATAAACCCTCAATTGGTTGAAGCAGCTATTACGTCTAAAACCAAAGCCATAATGCCTGTACACTTGTACGGCCAGTGTTGTGAAATGGAGGCCATTATGCAGCTTGCCAACAAGCATAATTTGTATGTGGTAGAAGATAATGCACAATCACAGGGTGCTATGTATAACGGAAAACTAGCTGGCAGTTTCGGGCATATCAACGGCACCAGCTTTTATCCGGGTAAAAATTTAGGCGCCTATGGCGATGCAGGTGCAATAACTACCAACAACCAAGAGCTCTTCAACAAAGCCTGCACAATACGCAACTATGGCTCATCTCAAAAATACTACAACGAAATAAAAGGCATCAACTCCAGGCTGGATGAAATACAGGCCGGTTTCCTCTCCATCAAGTTAAAACATCTTTCCAGCTGGAATACACAGCGCGTTCATATTGCACAACTTTATCATCAATTGTTGTCCGGAACCGGAGATTTGATTTTACCTGAACTTGCCTCAGGAGCGACTTCCGTATTTCATTTGTATGTAGTACGCACTCTCAGAAGAGATGCTTTACAACAATTTCTGGCTGAAAAAGGCATCGGTACGTTAATTCATTATCCACTCCCACCGCATTTACAGGAAGCTTACAAAGACCTGAATTATACCACTGGCGACTTCCCCATTGCCGAAGAAATAGCCAATACCTGTTTAAGTTTGCCCGTTTATCCGGGTTTGAGTGATGACGAAATAAACTACATTAGCCAAACCATTAAAGCATTTTACCATGCCTAAAATTTCTGTTATCATCCCTTGCTACTTCAATGAGCTGAATATTCCTACCACAGTTCAGGAGTTAAAAACAAACGAAACTTTGTTTCCTGCTGATATAGCTTTTGAGTATGTAATGGTAGATGACGGCAGCAAAGACAATACGCTCGAAGAACTTAAAAAATTCAAAGCGACTTATCCTGAACAGGTAAAAATCATTAAGCTCTCCGGAAATTTCGGTTCATACAATGCCATACAAGCCGGCATGAAATACGCGACAGGAGATTGTACGGTGGTAATTGCAGCAGACCTGCAGGACCCGCCTGAACTGATGGTGAAAATGTACGAATACTGGCAAAAAGGAGTAAAGTTGGTTGTTGCTAACCGTAACGATCGCGAGGATGCATTTACTTCCAGAATATTTGCTGAGCAATACCAGAAACTTATTCGAAAACATGCACTGGCCAATCTACCTAAAGGCGGATTTGACTATTGTCTGTTTGACCGGCAACTTCGCGAACAGGTGGTGAATATGGGTGAAAACAACACTAATTCGTTGTACTTGCTCATGTGGCTCAAATACGATTACGTGGCAATTCCATATACCCGAAAAGCCCGGAAAGCCGGTAAATCCAGATGGACACTGAGCAAAAAAATCAAGCTGTTTGTAGATTCATTTGTGTCATTTTCCTATTTCCCGCTCCGATTAATTACCATAGGCGGGCTTCTGCTTGGTCTTATTTCTTTGCTCTACGCGGCCTATGTTATTTTTGCACACCTCACCGGAAATATTGAAGTGCAGGGCTGGACTACCATGATGGTAGTTTTCTTACTTGTAGCAGCATTTCAAATGATTTCTATAGGGATTATCGGTGAGTACCTGTGGCGAAACCTGGAAGCTTCCCGAAAAAGACCGGCCTACATTGTAGATGAAATTCACTGAGTCACGCACCTGGTAAACCGAAACCAGCCTTTCAGAACAATTTTTTTGCAGATTTTATAAAAAACCGTAATATTGAGTACTTTTTCTACTCATTGTTGGCTCACACTGTGACTGACGGGGCGAAGCTGTGTAGAGAAGTAATAAATCGCGAGAGAAAAATCGCGAAATAAAATTTCGTGACTGATTTGCTAAAAATAAGATTAGAAGGCATCGGAGAAAAGATTCAGGAGATGAATAAGCTTAAATTTTGACTGGTATTTTCCGCTATTACAAAGTATAAACGATAGAGACACAATAAATATAGAAATTAATAAAAGAAGCTTAGTAGATTATTAATTAAATTTCTAGTTTCTGGTGTATCTCATCCCCATCTACTACACCTTATCCTGCAAACAACCCACAATATCTAAAAATACGTCTGCGATACCAATGCTCGACACATTAATCACATCCAAAACACGTATTAAACTTCTGCTTAAATTCTTTCTGAACAGTAAGAACTCGGCATATCTGCGTAATCTGGAAACTGAATTTGGAGAAAGCACCAATGCCATACGTCTGGAGTTAAATAAGTTTGAAGAGGCCGGATTATTAAGTTCCAGTGTAAGCGGGAACAAGAAACTTTTTACTGCCAACACCCATCACCCGTTATTTGTAGATATACGTAACATCCTGATGAAATACACCGGGCTGGATCAGGTGGTCGAACAAGTGATTAACAAACTGGGCGAGGTACATGAGGTATACCTTGTGGGCGAACTGAGTAAAGGCATTGATGCCCCCATCATAGACCTCATCATTGTAGGGGACATCAACAAAGAATATTTACTGCATTTAGTGGAACGTGCAGAGCAATTGATTCACAAAAAAATCAGGCACATTATATTCACCCGCAGCGAGTTTGAAGCGGCACGTAATGAGGTATTAAAGAAACACCACTTACTCATGTGGGAACAATCAAGTCAATAAGTATATCCAAACAACATATGAACATATTAGTTACGGGGGGAGCAGGTTTTATAGGATCTAATCTTGTAGGAGCCCTGCTCAATGATCAACGTGTAAATAAAGTAAGGGTACTCGATAATCTGGCTACCGGTTACCGCCACAACATCGAAGAATTTTTCGGGCACCCCAGATTCGAATTTATGGAAGGCGACATACGCGATTTTAATACCTGCATGGACGCCTGTAAAGATATCAACCTCATCTCCCATCAGGCTGCATTAGGTTCTGTGCCGCGCTCAATCAACGATCCGCTTACCAGCCATGCGGTTAATGTAGACGGAACATTAAATATCTTTTATGCCGCTGTAAAACAAAATGTACAGCGTGTTATCTTCGCCTCCTCCTCCTCTACGTATGGTGATAACACCGACATGCCGAAAGTAGAACACAAAACTGGCGCACCACTTTCACCCTATGCCGGTACTAAAAAAACCGGTGAGCTGTATGCAGAGATATTTCATAAAACCTACGGCTTTACCTACATCGGTTTAAGGTATTTTAACATCTTCGGACCAAAGCAAAATATTCAAGGACCATACGCTGCTGTTATTCCTTTGTTCATTACCAAAATACTGAGCGGAGAATCACCAGTTATCAATGGTGACGGAACGCAAAGCCGCGATTTTACTTACGTGCAAAATGCCGTACAGGCCAATATCAAAGCCATGTTTACCGACAACCCCGC
>DATGWX010000453.1:0-3298 GCA_035299275.1 Bacteroidia bacterium | reverse complement strand
CCTGTAAATGTTCCGCTTCCCGATAATGTTCCGCCAATATCAAAAGAACAATATTGCCCCAGACTGATTACATTTCCGGTGGCCAACGAAAGTGCTGTGGAAACTTTACCATCACTTCCCATCGTAAGCGTTTTAGTTCCTGAAACCGTTAAGTTTTGAAAGTTCAACAGGTGACTTGAATATAGATTTCCGGCTCCGGGACAATAAAATGTGAGGTTCTTATTTACTGTGGTAGTACCGGCTATCGTTCCCGGAGGAATGGTGATTTTATCTCCGTCAGAAGCTGCTGTAATCGCTGAAGAAAGGTCGGCATAATTGGCCTGATAAACATCTGAACTGTTTAACCGGATAACCTCACCTGTGGTCAATGTTCCTGTAACTGTGGTAGAACCCGAAGCATTGGGAGTAGATACATCTATCGGACCACCGAATGCTGTATTCGTTGTAGCTGCTCCACCTCCAAAGTAACAATTCAAAACGTTGATGTTTCGGGTGGAAACATTGCGTATGCCAAAATGATTATACGTTTGATAACTCCCTGCAGTGTTACTCTGAAAAACAGAGTTTCTCACCTCAATAGTTCCCGAACCGTAGGTTGAGTTATTACCTGATGTTGTACCGCTACCATTATTCGACTCACCTATTCGAAAACCTGCATTGTTGTTTTTAAATGTGCAGCCATGCAGGTAAAAATTACCGGTAAAGCTAGCAGGGTCTGATGCATAACCACCAAAGTCCCTTGACTTGAACATTACTGCAGCACCATTCACATTGGTACCCGAGTTGGGTATACCACAACCTGAAAAGTAGGAGTTTTTGATGGTGATATTCCCTGAGTAAGCCTCCCATTTCAAATTAATATCAATAGCAGCAGGATGAGAAATAGTGCTTAGTCCGGTGTTTACAAAAGAGCAATTGTCAACTGTAAAGTTATCGATTCTTTCAGCATATATTGCTTTAAAACCACCGTTAGTAAATGCTGAATTTTTAATGCTGATGTTATTGGCATTTACCTTCGATGTGCCGGCCACCCCCTGAGCAAAATAAAATGCTATATAATTCTTATCGAAAAGACACTGGTTGACATTGATATTGTAAACGTCAATATCATCGTAAATCATAAATGCAGTGCTGCCCTCAGATACCACATCATATTTTGTTGTCCAGTTCCAGATGTTGCTGATTTGACATTTCTCAACCGTAACATCACTTGCTCCGTCTTTAAAGGTAAAAACTGTTTGCTGCGAAGTAGAGTCTCCGTTTACGGACAGATTATAAAAGAATGAATTGCTGTCTACATTAAAAAAATAGAAGATGTAGTTGGACAGGCGCATGTTCCAAACCTCCATTCGGTCTGTAGATGAGGCACCTTTTGCCAGAGTAAGAAAAAAACCTCCTGAGCCTGTTATCACAGTTGAAAGTGAAGTATTGCTGGTATTACCTGAACCTATAATTTTCAGGTGTTTACTACCCAGATTGATGTTATTAAATCCGGTTCCCGAGTAACTTCCCGGCCCTATTTGAATGATGTCTCCTGATGATGCCACCCCAATAGCTGAGGCTAATGTGGCCTTAGCTCCTGCACTGGTGTTGGACTTGCCGGTATTTGCATCACTACCGTCAGTGCGAACGTAAAAAATATTTTGTGCTGCAACTGAATAACTAAACAGAGCAAACATTAACAGGATGCCAAGTGCTTTCATTTCATTTTAATTTGGTGTGTAAATATAACTTTTTAAGCAAAATGGATTTCTAAAAATAAGATAAAGATGGTATTTTTGCTTATGAGTAATAAGAACAAACAACGCTCAGGCATTGTTTTCTCCACCGACCCCTCATTTTCACCCGAAAATGTCGACCATGAAACCCGCGAGACTATCCCTCCTCAGCAACAAAACCTCAAAATTTACCTCGACCGTATGGGCGGAGGAAAAGTAGTATCGCGCATAAATGGCTTTATTGGCAGTGAAGATGACTTAGCGCAATTAGGCAAAGTGCTGAAACAAAAATGTGGCGTGGGTGGCAGCGTTAAAGACGGTGAGATCCTGTTGCAAGGCGACCACAGAGACAAGGTGCTCAATTTACTTACAGAAAAAGGCTATAAAGCCAAAAAAGCAGGGGGATAGACATCTAATGGGGACTATTTAATACTTTTATTTTCAATGCATTACCATTCTGCCTTTAAATTATGACGTAAATCATGTCGCATTCATTTGGGCATTAAGTATTTTCGCAGTTCGTATATATACTAAAAAAACATATAAGAAATGAGTACACAGTCAGTTATTGAAAAAATAATGGGCAAAGTAGCCACAGCCCATGTTAATCTGCAACCAGCTGAGTTGGTAGCCGCTTCCATCCGTAGAGGTGAGGGCGTGTTAACTGACACAGGCGCTTTAATGGCCGATACCGGTGAGTTTACCGGTCGTTCACCTAAAGACAAGTTCTGCGTTGTGGATACCAAAACCGAAAATACCGTGTGGTGGGGAGAAGTGAACCAGAAATTTGATTCGGCAAAATTTGACAGTTTGCTCAACAAAGTAATCGATCATTTTGGCGGAAAAGAGATATTTGTACGTGATGCCTATGCTTGTGCTGACCCACGTTACCGTTTGAATATTCGCGTGTTTACCGAAAGTGCTTTCAACAATTTATTTTGCCATAACCTATTTCTGCGTCCTACAGCAGAAGAATTACCCACTTTCACACCTGAGTGGCTGATTATAAATGCACCCAGCTTTAAGGCAGTAGCCGCTGAAGATGGCACGCGCCAGCACAACTTCACCATGGTTGACTTCACCAAAAAGATTATTCTTATCGGAGGTTCAGGTTACACCGGTGAAATGAAAAAAGGTATTTTCACTGTGTTGAATTACATACTGCCCGAAGAAAAAGGCGTGCTCTCCATGCACTGTTCTGCCAACATTGGCAAAAAAGGTGATACAGCTGTATTTTTCGGCCTTTCAGGAACAGGAAAAACAACATTATCTGCCGACCCTGACCGCAAGCTGATTGGTGATGACGAACATGGCTGGGCTGATGACAGCGTGTTCAACTTCGAAGGAGGCTGCTATGCAAAATGCGTTGACCTCACCAAAGAAAAAGAGCCACAAATTTTTGATGCCATCCGCTTTGGTTCATTATTGGAAAACACACGTTTTTTCCCAGGTACTACTACAGTTGATTATACCAACATATCGGTAACTGAAAACACCCGCGCAGCATATCCCATCTATTTAATCGATAATATTGCTAAGCCTTCAGTAGGTAAAACTCCTGAAAATATTTTCTTTTTAAC
>DATGWX010000452.1:0-3675 GCA_035299275.1 Bacteroidia bacterium | reverse complement strand
CGGGCATTATGTTCACCATTCAGATGTACTGTGACTTCTCCGGCTATTCGGATATTGCTTTAGGCACAGCCAAACTTTTGGGATTTGATTTATTAAGGAACTTTAACTTTCCTTTCTTTTCTACCAGCATGACGGACTTTTGGCGCAAATGGCACATCTCCCTCACCAGCTGGATAACCGATTACCTATATACACCCATCTCTTTTCAAAAACGTGATTGGGGTTTGTGGGGCATAGTCTACGCAGCCATCATCAGCTTTACATTAAGTGGCTTATGGCACGGTGCTAACTGGCCATCTGTATTATGGGGTTTGCTGCACGGCCTCGCATTGGGTTATGAGGTACTCACCAAAAAGAAGCGTAAGAAGTGGGCAAAACAATTTAATCCGGTACTTTATTCCGTTTTAAGCGGACTTCTTGTTTTTATGTTCTGGACTTTCGGTCAATTGGTATTCAGGGCAACCAGTTTAGAACACCTGGGAGGCTTGCTTGCCCAAATGGCTTCAGTAAGTTTGTTCACGCTCCCCTCACTTGACCACACCGCTCAGGCTGCACTCGGATGGGCTTTGCTTATGTTTGGCATTGAGTGGTTTCAAAGGGAGAAAGAATATGGCCTTTCCATAGGCAACCTCAATTACATGTTACGTTGGACAATTTATGCAGCGCTTATTATGCTCATTTTTTCGTCAGATAATTTGAATAACCAAAACGAATTCATTTACTTTCAATTCTAAATAATAATACAAACACATGAAACTCGGAGTTAGAATCATTTTTGCCTTAGTTATCATAGGCGGATTGGCCTGGTTCTTTTTTAACAAAAGTCAGGACAAAAACAGTGCTGTAAGCGAAGTAGTCACCACACAACAGGTGGATATGGGTGCGGCAAGTGCTGTGCAGGAAGAAGCTGTAAACTATGAAATTATCCCGCGGGAAGAACTGTACAATACCAAAGACCCGGTAGCCGTTGAAATGCTTACCGAGTTAAAATCCCGCTACAAAGACAACTTTCTGAAATTTGTATCAGAAGTAAAATCTACCAACGCCAAAATGGTTTTCTGCTGGCTCACTACAGAGGTGGGAAATGCCGAAACAATCATTCAGCGGGAAGGAAAAAAGTACATTATTCAATTGTGCAAAGAGAACAATGTAGAGTTCTTAGATTGCTCTAACCTGTTCATTGGTCACAAACCTGAAGAACTTACCTACTACCCTGTTGATGGTCACTTGAACAAAGAAGGTGCCCGTGTGGTAGCTGAGGCTATGGCCAAGCAAATTGACAAATTCAGTTCGGTTAAATCTGACAAAACATATACTGATGCTGAACGTCCTGCTACATTTGGCGATTTTGAGCCCAACCTGAATGAAGTAAGAGATGGTGGTAAAAACCTGCCCTACCGTATTAAAATCAACTCACAGGGTTTGCGTATGGATTATGATTTGAAGTTCCCTAAAAAGAAACAACGTGTGTTGCTTATCGGTGACTCCGGTTTCTTCTTTCCTTTCCTCGACAACGAAAAAACAGGTACCGGTTTATTACAGGCCCGCTATGCTGACAAAGAAATTATTAATGCATCCAACTGGGGTTTCTCCATTGATGACTACCTGAGCATTTGGACCGAAAAAGTAAAATATACTGAGCCTGATATTATACTTTTACAATCAACTGGTGATGATATTGCCGACCAGTACTTTACTCACCGCATGCGCTATAGCAGAAACAAAGACAAAGTTCAACCAACTGAACTGGAGAAAAAATTCTACGCTATACTTGAGCAAAACGCTGCTAATACAACTAAATAATCATTAAAAGGCTGTTCATCATGAAAACATTTATCAATCAATGCAGGGAAAAGTTAGTTGCATTATACCCTGAACTGGATGTTATGGTGAACAGCCTTGTTACCAATAACCCTGAATATTATTATGTAGCAGCTTATCCTGCTTCCATCATTCAAGGCTTATGTCCTACTCCTGAACAACTGGACGAAGCCTTGAAAGGTTACATCCGCTTTTGCGATACTTTTAAACAAAAGCAGCTCGATTTTGCCCGCAACCTTAACAGTACTTACGCGCATCAGGATTATGATGAGGTAAACCGTGAAGTGTACCAGAACGAGAGTTACATGACGCATACCTATTACCCTGCGCTGCTGTTCAGCTACCTGTTTTCAAGCAACTACTATGAAATCCTCAGGGTGCTGGTGCAACACTACCTGCCGTTGATTAAAAACACACAGGGCTCTCTCTGTGAAATAGGCATAGGCCACGGCATGCTCAGCGGACTTGCCCTGCAAAATAACCCTGGCCTTAAAGCTACGGGCGTTGACATCAGTCCGGTGGCTGTAGCAGTTACCTCCAAAGTATCGGCACAAATGCAGGTGAAACAACCGGAGGTTATTATTGCTGATGCCACGTTGGATATTCCGGTAAAAAACAATGCGGCCATGATTTGCGCTGAGGTGCTGGAGCATTTGCCTAAACCTCAGGAACTATTAAAGCAAGCCTACCTGGCCCTGGACAACGGAGGATTATTCTTCCTTACCGCCTCCATCAACATGGAATCGGTTGATCATTTGTACCTCTTTCACAATGATGATGAAGTAATCGAAATGGTACAGCAAGCCGGCTTTGAAGTAGTGGAAAAACACCTCGCCTTTCTTACCGCTTACAACTACCGAACAGATGAAGCCTTAGCCGCTAAACTTAAAAAGCGCAACAACCCCTCTACCAGTATTTTGATTTTGAGAAAGAAGTAATAATAGTGGTCTACTAATTTAGGACAATTATTATTTGATTGACAGAGAATGCTTCTCTTTCAAAACTCTGTATATGGCTCATAGCATGAATCGCCCCCTCTGAGTTGAGAAGATACGTTGCTTTATTTCTAAAAATGTTGCATTTTGCAGTATGCAAAAAGTTTTTGTTACTTCTGCACTACTACTCTATTCAGTTTTTTCAAGCGCTCAAACACCGCAACTCAAAACCAACCGCTGGATAACGAGTGGTTCTGTATTTACGTTGGTGAATGATACAGCAAATAACCTGTTATATATAGGAGGGGATTTTACCCGGGTTGGGGCTAATACCGGTTACGGAGCTGTAATTGATACCGCAACAGCCAGCGCTAACTTAACATTTCCGCAGCCCAATAATAATATAATGGCAGTAGTCTCTGATGGCAGCGGGGGGTGGTATATTGGAGGAGATTTTACTCAGGTGGGGGATAGTACGCGCAATCGATTGGCTCAGATAAACAGCAGCGGACAGGTTACAGCATGGAATCCTACTGCCAACAACACGGTGTATGCCTTGGCTGTATCGGGGAGCGTTGTGTATGCCGGAGGCTTATTTACCAATGCAGGTGGGCAGGCTCGCAACCGTATTGCTGCCTTAGATGCCACCACTGGAACAGCTACCACCTGGAATGCCAATGCTAATAATGGAGTATATGCCGTAGCAGTTTCCGGTAGTGTTGTTTATGCGGGAGGCGGCTTTACCAGCATAGGCGGACAAACACGCAACCGCATTGCTGCCTTAGATGCTACCACTGGCACAGCTGCTGCTTGGAATCCGAATGCAGGTAGTACTGTTAGCGCCATAACTTTATATGGAAGTACACTGTATGCAGGCGGGTATTTTACCACTATAGGCGGACAAACACGCAACCGCATT
>DATGWX010000451.1:0-7241 GCA_035299275.1 Bacteroidia bacterium | reverse complement strand
CCAGGTACTTAAACTCCAAAGGCAACTTTTGCTGATCAAGTATTTGCTCAAACATGGGAAAATAATACTTGGACAGGGCCAGCACCTTGGAGGTAAGGTTACGTTTTCTGATGGCATACAGGTTAATAAAGCCTTGCACGTGTTCATTGTAATCCATGGCAATGGGCGATTCGAGTAAGGAAAGCCTGTATTTAATAACGGAATCGCTGTACTGCGGAATATCTAACTCATTAAAACCGTAAATGTTGAGGTCGCCTGCAGTGCGCTTGTCGGTGCGGTGGGCGTGAAAGGCATTGTACAAACTATCTAAGGCAGCCACAATACGCTCTTCCTCAGCCGATGTGGCCGCAGGTTGGGCCACTCCGCACAGGGAAGCCAGCAGAACCGGCACCAACAGAAGTATATTTTTGCTTTTGAACATTACTGCGCTTGGTAAGCAATATCCGTACCTCAATACGTTTATTGCCCTATGTTAATCAGGAGCAAAAATATCCGAAATGTTGCCCAGTATATAGTACAACCAATTGCTTTTAATCAACAAAGCCCCGGATAGCTGTGCTAAACGGGGCTTGGCTGCTATTGAAATGTGCGATTAATAATTGTTCAGCATCATAGGCATTACCAGCATCAACATATCCTCGTCTCCATCCTGCTTGGCAGGTAACATTAAACCGGCACGGTTGGGTTGTGACATTTCCATGCGTACCTCATCGGTATCTACAGCATTAATCATGTCAATAAGGTAACGGGAGTTAAAGCCTATTTCCATGTCCTGCCCCTCGTACTGGCAAGCGAGACGGTCTTGCGCTTCATTGGCAAAATCAAAATCTTCGGCTGATAAAATCAACTCACTGCCCGCCAGTTTAAGGCGAATTTGGTGTGTGGTTTTGTTAGAGAAAATAGAGATACGTTTAATGGCGCTTTGGAAAGCTTGTTTGTTGATGGTAAGTACATTCGGATTATCTGCAGGAATTACAGCACGGTAATCAGGGTATTTCTCATCAATAAGGCGGCAAATAAGGTTCACGCCTTCAAATGAGAAAAATGCATTTGATTTATTGAAGTCAATTTTTACTACGGTATCATCATTGGAAAGTGATGAACGAAGCAGGTTAAGTGCTTTTTTAGGAATGATGAACGCATCTTCCACACCCGGCTTTACGTCTTTGCGAATGAAACGCACCAAACGATTGGCATCGGTAGCTACAAAAGTAATGTTGTCATTAAACAACTGTACATACACCCCGGTAAGGTTAAGGCGAAGCTCATCGTTGCTGGTGGCAAATACGGTTTTACCAATGGCTCTGAGCAATACATTAGAAGGAATGTTAATGGTTTTATCCCCTTCCACCTCAGGTACCTTGGGGAAGTCATCACCGTTTTGTCCGGAAAGTTTGTAACGACCTGAACCGGTATGTATTTCTACTGAATACGTGGCCGCATCTACAGAGAACGTAAGTGGTTGCTCAGGCAGGGTTTTCAGTGTATCCATCAATAACTTGGACGGGATGGCTATTTTGATGTCTTCATTGGCTTCCACTTCAATGGAGGTAGTCATAGACGTCTCTAAATCAGTAGAAGAAATGGACAATTTATTTCCTTTAATGTCGAACAGGAAATTTTCCAAAATAGGAATGATTGGCTTAGACACCACCACTCCGTCAATCAATTGAAGGTGGCTCAGGAGGTTGCTGGTTGAAACAACAAATTTCATACGTGTGGAATTATCGTTGGGTATGGAACAAAATTATACCTGTTGCACTTGCTATACAAGGTATTTTATACACAGTTTAAACAGGGTTATCAACGAAATGCAGCAGCCACACAGGGGAAGAATGCGCAATTGGGAATTATTCTTCCGACCTGCCGATAATTTTACCTGAGTTAAATTTCTTCTCCTGTTCTGCAATCAATTTTTGTTCTTCTTCAGGTGTAGGTTTTTCTTCCAGTTTATCCAAATCAGGCTGCCCTGCATTTACCCAGGCAGTATACCACAGTGAGCCAACCAGTATAACCGAGGCCCTCATTCTGCGTTCCACCATATCACCCATTAAACGGTCATAGGCCGCAGCATATTCTTTGGAATACACACGCACGGTCATGTTCCCTTTTTGTTCGAAAGCATATTTGCGGTCGTCAGGAAATTGTTTGCTCAACTCGCGCTCCAAACGCAGTACGGAATCAACTGCGGCAAAACTGCCGTTCACGGCCACCCACGCTGCCTGTTGCACATCTTCAATGTGGTGTGCCTTGCCGGTAAAAAAATCATAGTTGTTGCTGAACAACTCCGGCAGGCGCGATTCCCAAAAACCGTGTATACCGTTTTGTCCCGTAAGTTGTCCGTTGTAATTTTCTGTGGCATGTAAAGGAACGTGCGCATCAGCAACATAATGACCCAAATCAGCCGATAGGCGTAATATTTTTCTTTTGTCTTTTTGTTTAAACGCTTCCGTTAAGCGAAACGTCATGATGTGAATGTGCCAGGGAACAATACCATAAGCTTTAAGCGTATCCTCCGTATATTTTTCTACGGCTTGTTTCCAGTATTTAGGAATGGTATCAATAGGCGGCAATTGCTCATAGTGATCGGCATCCAGGTAATGACGGCAGGCTTCCGCTTCATCACTGTACCTGCGTTTATCTGCATCTACGGCATGTTCTGTAAGGTATTCAATATTGGCTTTGTAAAAACCAAACAAAGGTGCAGGTACTGTAAAAACTGCTAATCGATTTATTTGTCTGTGTGCAAAAAATCCCCAACTGCACATCAGCATCACCAATGTACTGAAGGCAAAAATCTGAAACAGTTTTTTCATAGAAAAGAGCGGGTAATCTACTGAAGAATGAGACCCGTAGTTTCCATCGTAATCTCTTCTTTAGGTGCAGTGATGGCTTGTATTTCCGCCTCCGACTTTCCCTCTTCTTTTGCCTCGGCTTGTAATTCGGCTACAGAAATTTGTGATTTGGTTACCACTCCTTTTACAATAGCATGCTTGCCTTCCACATTAAAGGGCAAATGAAAAGCCTTGTCTTTTATCTCAATAAAAAGTTCTTCCCCACCTTTATTTTCTAACGTTAACCAGCAGCCTTCACTTTTGCAAACACCGTTCACTGTTCCTTCTACCACCACTTGTGCCTCGTTGGTAGTTTGCATTAAAGTAGTAAGAGCGGCTACCGTCATTACACTATCAGTGGTAAAACTTTCTCCGTATTTGCCGTCAGACTTTAATTTCATATCTCCGCATGATGCCAATACAACTGCTGCGGTAAAAAATAGAATTATCTTTTTCATGTGTTTTATAAATTACTTCACTATTGTCATTTCATTAATCAGGTGTCCGGCACCGGCATACTTTTCAATCACAAACAAAACATAACGTATATCCACATTAATGCACCGTTGCAATTGAGCATCATACATTAAATCGCTGGTCATGCCCTCCCAGTTGCCGTCAAACGCAATACCCACCAACTCACCGTTACCGTTAATCACCGGACTTCCGGAGTTACCCCCCGTAATGTCGTTGTCAGTAATAAAGGCTACCGGAATATCTCCGTTTACGGCATACTGTCCAAAATCTTTTTTTGCATACAACTGCTTCAGTTTCTCGGGTACTTTAAAATCCACATCCTTCGCATCGTCTTTATCCATAATGCCTTTCATGGTAGTGAAGTAATCATACACCACTGCATCTTTAGGCTGGTAACGCGATACTTTTCCGAAAGATAAACGTAAGGTAGAGTTGGCATCAGGATAAAAATTTCTGGCAGTATCCATTTCCCTCAAGCCTTTAATCAATAGTTTATTTTCTTTGGCCAACACGTTGGAAAACGCAACAGAACCTTCGCGGTAAATATCACGCTGCTCTTCCAGTTTATGGAAGAAGCTGAACAACGGATCGTTCATTAATTTTTTGTAAGAAGGTTTATTCAAAAAAGCATTCAGCTTTTTTTCATCTGCCAGAATGGATTTGGCGAACGCTTTTTCTGTAAATTCATCAAAGGGTAAAACCGCTTTCCTATCAGCATATTGCGCAATAATATCCAGCACAACCGGCAACTGTTTTTCAGGTGTAATCTTTAAAGCGTACAGCGATAACATGGCCGTTAACATGTGCCGGTCAATACTCATTTCGGCTTCTTTGTATACTTCTTTAAACGACTCCTTCAACTCGGCACACAACTTTTCGATTTCTTTTTTATCGCTCGTTTTTTCTTTGAGTAAATCGGCTAAAGGATGTAACTCATCTGCCAGGCTCCCAACGGTGGTAGAGTATTGCAGTTGTGAAGCATAAATGGCCTCGACATTTATTTTTTTGTATTCCTTATATGCTTTGTCAATATTACTGAGCGTGTTCACGTACTCACCGGCAACCACATCATTTTTTGATTGCATCAGCCATTTAGTAAAACGCTTCTCTATGTTTCTTTTTTCCTGAATAATAGCTGACTTTTTAAGGCCTTCGTTCTGTCCCAGAAAATATTTCCAGGTATTGGCTAAAGAGGCGTAATCACTTGCCAGTTTTATCCTCACCGCATCATCAGCATCCATGTATTTTTTCATTACCTCCAGTTGTTTACCCAACAAATCAATAATGGCAGGATTGGTTTGTTCCAATGAGGTTTGTAAAGCAAACGAAGTAAGGTAACGGTTGGTAGTAGCCGGATAACCGGTTACTATGGTAAAATCATTTTCTCCAATTCCTTTAAGCGAAACCGGCAACACGTGGCGGGGAGTGAAGGGAACATTATCGGGAGAATAATCAGCGGGTTTGTTGTCTTTACCTGCATAAATTCTGAAAACAGAAAAATCACCTGTGTGACGTGGCCACATCCAGTTGTCCTTATCGCCACCAAATTTTCCGATGGAAGAGGGAGGAGCACCTACTAACCGCACATCGGTGAAACGTTCAAATACGATGAGGTAATATTCATTTCCTCTGAACATACTTACCACCGATGCCTTGTAATGGGTACCTTCTACTGCCTTGGATGTAATTTCTTTAACGGCCGTTGCATAGGCCATACCCCGTTCCTCCCCTTTCAGGTCAGCAGTGGCAGCGGTAATCTTAGCTGTAACCTCTTCCATGCGCACCAGAATATCTGCATACAAACCCGGGTTTTGCAATTCCTGTTTGCGGTTCATGGCCCAAAAACCATTGGAGAGTAAATCGTTGTCCTTACTGCTGTGTGAGGCAATGGCATCGTAGCCGCAATGATGGTTGGTAAGCATCAGGGCTTCTTTAGAAACCAGTTCTCCGGTACAAAAACCGCCCAATGACACAACCGCATCTTTGAGTCCTGAATGGTTCACGTCATACAACTGCTCAGCCGTAAGTTTGAGCCCCATTTTTTTCATTTGCTCATAGTTATACTTTTTAAGCAAAAGAGGTAACCACATGCCCTCATCGGTTCCGGTGGCAAAGGCTGATAATTGTGAACTTATTATTAAAAAGAGAAAAAGTATCCGTTTCATAAAACTAAAAGTAAAGTGCGAAGGTATCCAAATTTTCGTTTTGGTATACCGAACCGGATAAAATGAGTAACTTGCATGGCTCAATTTCAAGTTTACAACAGCATGAAAGCAATTATTCCGGTTGCAGGCATCGGTACCCGACTTCGCCCGCACACCCATACACAACCCAAAGCCCTTATTCCGGTTGCAGGTAAACCCATTCTCGCCCACATTATAGATTCACTGATAACTGCGGGGTATGATGAATTTATTTTTGTCATAGGTTACCTGGGAGATAAGATTGAGAGCTATGTGACAACACATTATTCGAATGTCAAAAGCCATTTTGTTTTACAAACCTCAGGTCGTGGGGTGGGTTATGCCATCTGGCTCACTAAAGACCTTGTTCAGCCGGATGAAGATATTCTGATTGTATTTGGCGACACCGTAGTTGATATTGATATGCATGCCGTACATCAATCACCCTATTCTACAGTGGGAGTTAAAAAAGTAGAGGACCCACGAGCTTTTGGTGTGGCTGAAATTGACAAAGACGGACTCATCAGCAAGGTGGTGGAAAAACCCGAAATACCTAAATCGAACATGGCTTTAGTAGGTTTTTACCGCTTTAAACAGGCCGGCAAACTGATGGATGCTTTACGTCACCTTATTGAAAACAATATCCGTACACAAAATGAATTTTACCTTACTGATGCTATCATGTACCTGATACAGCAGGGAGAAAAATTCCAATCGGTAGTAGTTGACAACTGGTTCGATTGCGGAAAAAAAGGGGTGTTGCTCGAAACCAATTCTACTCTTTTACGCAGAATGGTGAACCTGCAATACGACAATCGTTTTGAAAACACCGTGATTATACCTCCGGTTTTTATCGGAGAAAATTGCCGCATCAGCAACTCCATCATCGGGCCCAATGTATCCATAGGCGAAGATGCGATTGTGAATTATTCTATTCTCAAAAACTCCATCATCGGACCATATTCTCACCTGGAAAATACCATACTGCAGGATTCACTCATCGGCAATGATTCCGTTTACAAAGGCATGGTGCAAAGTCTGAATCTGGGCGACAGTACAGAGATTAATTTCGGTTAATGGGTAATCGCATTACGGAGTTATTCGGCATTCAATATCCCATTGTGCAAGGCGGCATGGTGTGGTGCAGCGGGTGGAAACTGGCCTCGGCTGTATCCAACACAGGCGGGTTAGGATTAATTGGTGCCGGCAGTATGTATCCTGAAGTGTTACGGGAGCACATTCAAAAATGCCGGGCAGCCACATCAAAACCATTTGGCGTAAACGTGCCCCTGTTGTATGCACATGCTGATGCACACATTCAAACCATTATTGACGAAGGAGTAAAAATTGTTTTTACCTCAGCCGGTAATCCGTCAAAATACACCGCACTGCTAAAACAACATGGCATTACCGTGGTACATGTAATTGCCAATACTAAGTTTGCCAAAAAAGCGGAAGAAGCCGGTGTTGATGCCTTGGTGGCCGAGGGTTTTGAAGCCGGTGGACACAACGGCAAAGAAGAGACCACAACGTTGGTACTCGTTCCGATTATACGCAAAGCAACACAACTGCCTTTAATTGCTGCCGGAGGAATAGGCTCGGGAGCAGCCATGCTGGCCACAATGGCTTTGGGTGCTGACGGTGTGCAGATAGGTTCCCTGTTTGCCGTTGCCAAAGAATCCTCCGCACATGATTCCTTTAAGCAAAGCGTGTTCAATGCCAGAGAAGGCGACACCCAACTGGTACT
>DATGWX010000450.1:0-5924 GCA_035299275.1 Bacteroidia bacterium | reverse complement strand
AAATGGCCTATATGGTGGCTCTTAGCTACACCAAGGCCAATAATCTTAAACAAGCCATGAATTATTTTCAGGAGTTGGTAAACACCCAATACCCCGACCCCAACCTGCTTTTACTCTATGGCAGTTGTCTTAAATACTTCGAACGATACGAAGATGCCAACCGCGCCTTTTATGATTTCAGTTTTGAAAAACCAAAAGACATTCGTGGTAAATTAGGTATGCAAAGTTGCGATTTGGCCAAAAGCTGGAAAGCCAACCCTACCCGCTTTGCCGTAAGTAATGTATCATCGATTAACTCGCCTTACTCCGATTACAGTCCGTTTATACGTAAAAATAAAATGTTCTTCAGTTCCTCTCGACCCGAAGCTACAGGTAACAAAATATTTGAGTGGACCGGTCAAAAATGTTCTGACTTATTTGAAGCCACCCGCACCAATGATGTTACGTTTCAAAAGGCCACTCCTTTGCGGGGTGCGGTAAATACACCTGAGAACGAAGGTGCTGTATGGGTAGATTCTAACGTCACCATCATGCTGTATACACAATGCAATGGTGCTGACGGAAAAAGTATAGGCTGTAAAATTTATTCCACCTCACTGGTAAACGGAGAATGGACCAATCCTCAGCCACTACCTTTTTGCAGCGACTCTGTGAGCTGCGGACATCCGGCATTTTCGCCTGACGGTAGGCGCTTATTCTTTTCTTCTGATATGAAAGGTTCTTTGGGTGAAAAAGATATTTATGTGGTGACGTATCAGGCAGCAACAGACAAGTGGGGCACTCCTCAAAACCTTGGCCCTTCGATTAATACGGTTGAAGACGATATGTTCCCGTATGTTGACAAAGAAAATACCTTGTATTTCTCTTCTAAAGGCCATTTGGGTATGGGCGGGCTTGACTTGTTTACTTCCAGGGAAGAACAAGGAAAATGGAGCAAGGCAGAGAACATGAAATACCCTGTTAACTCAGGTGGCGATGATTTTGGTATTGTATTCTTACCTGCCGATGCCTCTCGCAAACCCGGTGATGTAATCGGCTATTTTTGCTCCAACAGAACCGGTGGAGCGGGTGATGATGACATTTATGCTTTAAGTACCAAACCTTTTATTTTTATGGTGAAGGGGCGGGTATTTGACAAAGAAACAAAATCTGCTTTGCCACAGGCACAAGTGAATATCGTTTCAGGTAAACCCTACGCCAAACTGAAAACAGGAGAAAAAGGCGATTACATTCAGGAGCTAACTTATAATTCTAATTTCTCACTAACTGCAGCATATGAAAACTATTTCAGCAGTGTGGAGTATAACATCAGCACGTTTAACCTGAGTACCGACAGCATACTCACGCTCGACATTTATCTTGAACCTTTGCCTGCTCCTGAACAGGAAATTACCCTTAAAGGAATATACTACGACCTTGACAAATACGACTTACGTACGGAAGCCAAAACAGTATTGGACTCATTGGTAAAAATTCTGTTATTGAACCCCAATATCACCATTGAAATTGCTTCACATACTGATAGTCGCTCGGATGCCAAATATAACCTTACACTCTCACAAAAGCGGGCACAATCATGCGTTGATTACCTGCTCTCCAAAGGCATTGAAAAGAAACGCCTCACAGCAGTGGGTTATGGAGAAGAACGTTTGGTGAACGATTGTATTGACGGCATAGAATGTACTGAAGCTCAACACCAGCAAAACAGGCGCACAACATTCAGGGTACTCACCACTGATTATAAAAAGTAAGCTGTTCAAATGTCAGAAGTATCTCGCATCAATAAGAAGTGGGTAATAGCCGGTTTAATTGTGTTGCTTCTTTTATCAGCTGCATATTTTTTATTTACACCTGCACCTGAGGTTATTCCAGCTGCGACTCTTCCTATTATTGACACCAATACTACAGCACCCCACGATACAGCTGCATCACCATTGCGTGACACGGTAACTCAACCTGATACTACTACAGCTGTACCTCAGCTTAAAGACACCATTTCGGTGGTTGAAAAAAAAGAAGTAGCGAAAAAAGAAACAGGTAGCCTACGACTGAAATCTGCACAAGGGTTTTGGTTTGATTACACTGGCGAAATCGTAAACGGAGAAGCACACGGTAAAGGCGTGGCTATCTTTGAAAATGGTAACCGGTATGAGGGGAATTTTAGCCACAACAAACGCAGTGGATTTGGAAAAGCCATTAACAAAAACGGGGACGGCTATCAAGGACAATGGAAAAATGACCGCTTCAACGGTAAGGGCACATATACCTGGAAAAACGGAGACCGGTTTGAAGGCTACTTTAAAGATGCCCAGCGCAATGGTAAAGGCAAACTCTATGACAAACAAGGTGAGTTGCTCAAAGAAGGTATTTGGAAAGATGATGAGCTGATGAAAAAATGATTCGTGTTGAACAACACAAAACCGCAACACATTCTGCCCGTAAATACCCCTATTGACTACTTTGTCAAAACAGTTAACTTTGTGTCTAACCAAACCTAATTACCATGACTACCAAAAGCCGTATTGTAAACCCCGTATGGGGTAAAGTTCAGAGTGCCGTATTTTTTCTATGCGGAAGTTGTATAAGTTTTCTGGCAGGGAGAGAATACTATGAGATTATACATCTGAACAAACCCGCCCGACACCCTTTCGGACGCATTGAGCAACTGATTCAGAGTGCTGACAAAGAAGTGCAACAGGGCATCAGTATTGAAGGACTGGATTACCCTACTTTTATGCTTTACCTGTGCATAGCCAGTTTTTTAGTAGGAGGTATTTTTGTTGTTTCCTGGTTCTTTGACAAAGCCATGAAATTTGCCTACCTTACATTGTTTGCTGTGGCAGGTTATTTCATCTACACCAAGTATATGTAGCGGTTAAAAGGAACGTTTTCCATATTGCGGATCTGCATGCCTAAGGCCCGAAATAACAAACTCAGCCACTTAAACGTACTTAATGCGTATCTTTGCCCCAATGAGTACTGACCGCACCGACATACGTTCACTTACCCTTGACGAGATTAAAACGGCCTTCTTCGCCCATGGTGAAAAGGCCTTTCGCGGGGCGCAGGTGTACGAATGGCTTTGGAAAAAATCATGCACCTCATTTGATGAAATGAGTAACCTCTCTAAAGATACCCGCGAGTGGCTCAAGGAAAATTATGTCATCAATGCACTTACCATAAATGAAAAGCAGGTAAGTAATGACCGTACTATTAAAAGTACTTTTAAATTGTATGACGGAGAGTTGGTAGAAGGTGTGTTAATTCCAACACCAACGCGCATGACGGCCTGTGTTTCTTCTCAGGTGGGTTGTAGTTTAACCTGTAAATTTTGTGCTACAGGTAAAATGGAACGCAAGCGTAACCTTAACCCTGATGAGATTTATGATGAAGTAGTACACATACGCAACCAGGCTATGCAACACTATAATATGCCACTTACCAATATTGTGTTCATGGGTATGGGCGAACCGCTGCTCAATTACAGCAACATGATGAAGTCCATTGAGAAAATTACTAAGGAAGATGGCCTGCACATGTCGCCCGAGCGCATAACAGTGAGCACAGCCGGCATTGCCAAAATGATTAAAAAACTGGGGGATGATGAGGTACGTTTTAATCTGGCTATTTCTTTACATGCTGCTAATGATGTAAAACGCAACCAGATAATGCCCATTAACGAAACCAACAATCTGGAAGTGCTGGGTGAGGCCCTGCAATACTATTACAAGAGAACACGTAATCGCATAACCTATGAATACATTGCCTTCCGTGATTTTAACGACAGTATAGAAGACGCCAAGGAACTGCTGGCATTTTGCAAAAAAGTACCCTGCAAGGTGAACATCATTGAGTACAATCCGATTGAAGGAGGCGAATTTCAAAAAGCAGACTCTGACAAAATTGACAGGTTTTGCGCCTTTTTGGAAAGAAATGGCATAATCGCCAAAGTACGCAGAAGCCGGGGAAAAGACATTGATGCCGCCTGTGGCCAGCTGGCCAACAAAAAACACCCGGAAGCCGTTGTGGATTAATCGTGGAGCGTTTATTCTCAGGAGTTTAATTTGTGCAGCCTGATATTTGTCATTGATTTTAAAATTTTAAACGGGGATATTGCGGCATAATTTTTCGCATCTAACAACTTACATGGCCAAAAAAATAACATTTAACAACAAGTACAGTCCTTTTTTCGACTCGCTCAAAGACAAGGTTGACAATTATTTCAAATCAAATAACATCGCCCCAACTGGTAATTTTAAGCTATACTCTAAAACCATTACACTGGCTGCAATAGCATTGGCCATGTACATTATACTCGTGTTTTTTACTCCGGGTGTTGTACTTTCGGTTTTTATGTGTGTGCTGTTGGGCCTCACCTTAGCGGGCATAGGCTTTAACGTAATGCACGATGGTGCACACGGCAGTTACTCTACCAACAAAACAGTGAATGAGCTGATGGCCATAAGCTTAAATTTTATGGGGGGCAGCAGCTACATGTGGAAGATTAAGCACAACCTCATTCACCACTCGTACACCAATATTGAAGGTATGGATGATGATATTGACATCAAGCCGTTCTTTCGTGTAAACGTTCAACAACCAAAATACTGGTTTCACAAGTTTCAGCATGTGTATTGGGTTATACTATACGGAATAACCTATTTCTTATGGGTATTCTGGATGGATTTTGAAAAATATTTCAAACGCAGAATCGGCACAATTCCGGTGAGAAAAATGGAATTAAAAGAGCATGTAGGATTTTGGGCTACTAAAATAGTTTATGTGTTTACTGCTTTGGTTATTCCCATATATGTGGCCGGTGTTGGCCCCACGTTGACCGGTTATGCAATTGTACTGTTCATTTGCGGGTTAACCATCAGTGTGATTTTTCAACTGGCCCACATAGTGGAGGATGCTGATTTTCCCGAACCCAATCCGGTTAACAATAAAATTGAAGAAGAGTGGGCCATTCACCAAATCAATACTACGGTGAACTTCTCTACTAAAAGTGCTTTCCTACGCTGGTTTACCGGTGGCTTAAATTTTCAGATTGAACATCACCTGTTCCCTAAAATAAGCCATGTGCACTACCCTGCCATCAGCAAGTTTGTAAAAGAAACCTGTGCTGAATTCGGGGTACAGTACCACGAGTATCCTACCTTTATGGAAGCGGTACGTTCACACGTGCTCCATCTGAAAGCTGCAGCCAGAGCTTAAACTTAATAAAATCTAAGGAAATTATTGCTGGTCAGCGCTTGATTACATAGCCTCGGCCACCACTTCGGTTACCTCAGGTACCATGCGTTTAAGTAAGCCCTCAATGCCTGCTTTAAGGGTAATGGTAGAAGAAGGGCAACCACTGCACGAACCTTTTAAGGTAACAGTTACTACACCCTCATGGAATGATTTGAAGGAGATGGCTCCTCCATCCATTTCAACCGCTGGTTTTACATGAGTATGTAATAACTCTTTTATTTTTTGTACTACTTCAGGGTCGTTCTCATCAAAGCCATCTGTATCGGTAGTTTCTACCAACATTACCGGATCACCTGCTTCTACGTATGCTTTAATAAACTCCTTTAGAATAGGATTTACATCAAACCATTCGGTACCTGCTGTTTTTGTTACTGTAACAAAATTGTTCATGATAAATACCCCCTGCACAAAATTGAATTCAAACAACTTTTGGGCTAAAGGTGAATGCTGAGCCGACTCACGGGTAGGAAAATCAGCACTCTTAGCCGGAAGAATCATTTTGTTTACCACAAACTTCATGGTCTCAGGGTTGGGAGTAGCCTCTGTATATATGGTGAGTATCGATTTTAAAGCGTCCATAATCTTATTTAGAATTATTCTACAAAGTAAAGGGCAATTCCCAGCATTACCAAACGGGGAGTTTGAAAAGGGTATAAAAATAAAATGCC
>DATGWX010000449.1:0-3266 GCA_035299275.1 Bacteroidia bacterium | reverse complement strand
GATAATATACTCAATGTTGGGGTAAGTTTGACCCAAAACAGAAACAATGGTATCCTCTAAATACTTTGCCTGATTGTAGCTGGGGGTTACTATAGAAACAAGTGGTTGCCGCATATCATTCATTCATGTACAGGTATTTCGGGTTATGCGTTGTGTGCCAGTGATGAATTAAACCGTCTTGTTTATTGCGGATAATGGTAAACCTGTTGCGGTGCATTCGTTTCCATAAATCGGTGTCCTCTCCACCCCATGCAATAAACTGTTCATTTAAGCCGCCCATGTTCAGAAAATCTTCTTTCAGGCAGGCGAGCAAGCCCTTGCCACCGTATTGATCCCACAATCCGTTTTCCTTTTCAGTAGTTGCCGGTTTATTTTTGTATAAATAGAAGTAAATAGGGAACCATGCCATTTTAGCCCCCGTAAGACGGTTGCATATTTCCACAATATCTTCCGGTAATGACATATCGGCATCGCATAAAAAAATTATTTTGCCTGATGCATTCTCCACAGCGCGGTTAAAAGTGAACGACCTGGAGAAATTTGTTTGCACAGTAGTAAAAGATACTTTTCCTGGCCATTGTTCTTTTACCTGTTGTTCAAAATCAGGTAAATCGCTGGAACCGCAGTCGAATATACTAAGCTCTATAAGTTCTTTGTGTCGGGCATTTTGTAAACTACCTATCACATAGTTCAGGTAATTATTCGAACGATTCAGTATTCCCGTACATATGGTTACCTGCTGTAGTTGAGCATCCTTTATTTTTCTGCGAAAAAGAAAGATCAGAATTCCTCGAAGGTCGGTAAAGAGTGTTGCCCAGCCCAGTTCTCTTTGTGGCGACTTAAACAAGTACCACAGAACAAATTTTATTTTTGAAGGTATAATTACTTTTACTGAGGGCACTGTATGTAATGGAATTTTGGTGTGCTTACACTGCAATATTACATTAAATTTGTTTCTGTACATGACAAGTGAGCGTTTCGCATCAGTTCATCAATTGGTGAATTATATTTATGATCTTAATTTCAAAGGCAGTGGCAGTACAGCACTTGCTTTAGCCAGATTGCTGTTGCCTTCGCCTGTTGGTTCTACGGTTGTCCCCACATGCTATAACTTCAGTATGGTGGTTAATCCGCTGGAGGATAATTTTGTTGAGCGCTCCATTTACTATACCGGTACTTATGAAAAAGGAACCTTATTTGTGATGCAACACTTGTTAAAGCCCGGTGATAAGGTAGTGGATGCAGGTGCGCATATCGGGTTAATGAGTTTGTTTGCTGCCGGCATAGTGGGTAAACAAGGTGCAGTTTTCGCTTTTGAACCTGTTCCGTCTACACACCTGATGCTTCTGCAAAATATAGCGTTAAACGGATTTTCGCAGATTTATCCCAACAAAGATGCTTTGGGAGAAACGCAACATCACGGGCGGATGGTAAATAATCAAATCAACAACCGGGGAACTTACGGACTCATCCCCGAGAGTGAACAAAAATCAGAGGTGGTGGAGGTGTTGGTAAAACCGTTAGATACATATACCGAGATTAGCGAAGTACAGCTGCTTAAGGCTGATGTGGAAGGTCACGAACTTCAGGTATTGAAAGGGGCGCGAAGCAAACTTAGTACATTAAATCCACCGGCTCTTATACTGGAGTGTGGGCATCTGTCAACCTCAGATCAACAAGTTTTATTTGATTTTATTAAGGGAGTTAATGAGTACCGTATTTTTAAACTCAAAGGTACCAAGCGAAAAATTTCACCTTTGGTGGAGGTACAATCTTCATCAGATTTACCCGAAGAGGACAATATTTTTTGTCTTACACCAAAACACCTTTCCGGCTTACCCAATACAGTTTTGGCCTAGGTGCAATATGTTTTTGAGGTTTTTTGCAGAAATTCCATCATATGAAAAGCTGAAAGGGCTACAACCTATATAAGGCTACTACTGTGCAGCAGAGGACTTGATTCCGGCAAATTTCAAAAGTCTTTTGAGAAAACTATTCTTACTCACTTCTTTCCAACTACCTTCCCAATGGTGGATGCAATGGGTATTTTCAGTAAACAGCTTCGGGATTTTTTTATCCCAATGTATAGGATAGAAGTACTCTCTAGGATACAGGCTTATGGATGCTTTATTTGTTTCATCCGATTGAAGCAGACGGGTAATGAGTTGGGGAGAACTCAGGTTGGCCTCCTCCGTGCCATCAAAATCCTGCTCAATGCTATCCATTACCAGTTTACTGAAAGCGTGTTGTGCTATACTTCCCCATACGGCATTGTTGACGTAAGTATCATCTTCGTAACCCAAAAACATTTCATTATTGAGCAGGTGATCAAATGATTTCAGCATTTCGATATCAGTATCCAGATATATCCCGCCTTGTTCATACAAGACCCTTGCCCGCATGTAATTGGAAGCATTGGCCCATTTTTTATTTTTAATGGCACTCAGCAGGTAGTCAGAATCTCTGGGTACATTTTGTTCGTTCCACAGTTGGAATGTATACTCAGGCAGTAAATTTTCCCAGCTTTTCAAACACTTATTTTGTAGTTCGTTTGCTGATAAATAACCAAACCGGCAATAATGAACTAATTTAGGAATACTGCTCACTGCGTTGTTCGTTTAATACCTGTTGATATAGTAAAAATGCCATGAGCAGTAGGGTCAGTTAATTCATCCCATACCTCATCAATTGTAAAGGTAGCAACATTTTCACCCCATATCCAATGGGTATTTTCAGCATCATGTCCACCCAATGCAATGGTGTACCGGCCGGGTCTTAACAAATGAGCGGGTAAAGTGAAACTGACGTGATGTGTCCCTTCAATAGTATTCACCGGTTCTTTAAAATCATGCAGAGTAAACAACCTGACATCATCTTTAAAAACACTTACGGCACTTCTGAAGAACAAAGCATTGTTTACCTTGAACGTGTAAGCGAAACGGAGCTCTTGTGCCGGTGAGAAAAGGAGTTCCTGTTCCCGTTCGTTTATGCTCACAGCAGTAAAGCATATATTTTCTGCAAGAATGCCTTTGAAAACAGCTTCTGTTAATGGTTTTGCAGTTGTAAATGAATTCAGGTATAGTGCACAGGTTTCTTCGGCATTTCCTGTGGCCATTATTTTCCCTTCATCTATCCAAATCACCCGGTTGCAGTATTTTTTAATCTGTTCTAATTGGTGACTAACCAGTAAAATAGTTTTACCTGAACGTTTGATTTCATCAACTTTGGAGAAACATTTTTTCTGAAAAGCAGCATCACCCACAGCC
>DATGWX010000448.1:0-2254 GCA_035299275.1 Bacteroidia bacterium | reverse complement strand
CCACCCGCTCCTTGCGGGTAAGTTTACCATCCAGGTACCGCTCAATGGTCTCAAAATCGTCAGTTATTCTTTCAGACATACCGCTATAAAGACAGATTGAATTTTAAAAACGTTGTGTGCAGGTGAAATAAAAATGCATATTTACTTAACATTCAGTAGTTCAGATAGTTTTAAAAGTATGCGGGACTTTTCCATACGCATTTCCTCAGGTCCCGTAAGTCCGAGTAGTGCAGCTACTTCTTTGGCAGAGTAGCCGTCAAAGTAAAAAAAGTACAGCAACTTGCGTTCTCCATCAGTCAATTGTTTGAGTGCGGCAACCAGGTCGCTTTGTTGAATAAGCGGTTGTTCCGCGGGTGTTTCGCTGCCGGTCTTTTTGGCTTTTTTCTTTTTGCGTTTGTTCCAGCGGTTTTGAGCCACGGCAATTACGTAGAATTTTAGCGAAAGGTCGGGGGTGGTTTTGTTGCGTATTACGTGTTGCCAGCTGGTAAGCAGCGCTTCCGCCATATTTTCTTCTACATCGCTCAGGCGTCCTTTGTTGCGCAGAATGTACTTTTTTACCGGAGCATACGTAAAGTTGTACAAAATGGTCAAGGCCTCTTCATTACCCGTTTTAATGAGCTGAACCAGGGTTTTATCATTGATGTACCTGAAGCCAAGCATGAGTAAATACTAAATTGGTTGGGGAAACGTTGTTTTCTGTGTTCAAAAATAGAACAAAGCAGCGGAAACTTATGACAAGTTTTCCAAGTTTGTAATTGGAACAGAAATTGATATTCACCACCACACAGAAAAAAATAAATTAGAGATATGAAAAAAGCAGCAGGATTTATTTTAGTAGCATGCCTGGGCGGTTTAGCAGCCGTGGGCATCAGTAAATTATTTGAAAAAGACAATGCCTCCAGATTTGAAGCCATGCAAATGGCACGTTACGCCAGCCTTACCGAAGGCGGGGTAGTAGCTATGGGCCCCGATTTTACAGCGGTATCGGAACTGGCCACGCCTACCGTAGTGCACGTTATAACTACGGTGGATATGGCAGCCAACGGGGGCGGACAGGAAGGTTTTGACCCGTTTGATTTTTTCCGCGAGCATGGTTTCCAAATGCCGCAACAAGGGCCACAGGTGGGCTCGGGTTCGGGTGTGGTAATATCGGCTGACGGGTACATTATTACCAACAACCACGTGATTGACGGTGCTTCAAAAATTGAAGTGGTGCTCAACGATAAACGTAAATACAACGCCACACTGGTGGGTACTGATCCCAATACCGATATTGCTTTACTTAAAGTAGATGAATCGAACCTGCCTTTTGCGGTGTTCGGTAATTCTGATGACGTGAAAGTAGGGCAGTGGGTACTGGCCGTAGGGAATCCGTTTAATCTTACTTCTACCGTTACTGCGGGAATAGTAAGTGCCAAAGGACGTAACCTGAATTTAATCAATGACGGCCGCAGCACCGAAGGCCGCTATGCCATTGAATCGTTTATTCAAACCGATGCTGCCGTTAATCCGGGTAATAGCGGTGGAGCGCTATTGGCTACTGACGGAAAACTGGTGGGCATCAATACCGCCATTGCCAGCCGTAACGGTTCGTTTTCCGGGTACTCTTTTGCAGTGCCTTCCAACATTGCTAAAAAAGTAATTACTGACATTATGAAATTCGGTTCGGTACAACGCGGATTTTTAGGTGTAGAAATTCGTGATGTAAATGCTGAACTGGCCGAAGAGAAAAAACTTGATCAGGTAAAAGGAGTATACATTGCCGGTGTGAGCCCCGATGGTGCAGCTGACGAAGCAGGCATTAAAGAAGGGGATGTGGTGTTAAAAATTGACGAAGTAATGGTAAACTCCTCTGCTGAGTTGCAGGAACAAATAAGCCGCAAGCATCCGGGTGATAAGGTGAAAGTAACCGTGAATTCAAAAGGTAAAGAGAAGGTATTGGACGTGGTACTTAAAAACCGCGAGGGTAAAGCCAAAATTGATACGGAAATGAAAGCGGATAAAAACCTGGCTTTAAATGCCGAGTTTGAAACCCTGAGTCGTGACGACCGCATGCGTTTAAAAATAAACAACGGGGTAAAAGTGAAAAGTATTTCTTCGAAAAGCGTTTTACGCAAAGCAGGAGTGGAAGAAGGGTATGTGCTCACACACATTGATAAAAAGCCGGTATATACTACCGCTGATGTTAAAAAAATACTGGAAGGCAAAAAAGGAGGAGTGCTGTTGGAAGGTATTAACCCTGATGGCTCCAAAG
>DATGWX010000447.1:0-2574 GCA_035299275.1 Bacteroidia bacterium | reverse complement strand
ATTAATGCCCTTCTTGAAGAATCAATTACCTACATTAAAGCCAATGCGGAAGCAAAATCCATCAACATCAATTTTACGGGAGAAGAAAATATTATCATTAACCTTGACCGCAACATGATTTTAACTGCAATACGCAATCTTCTGTCGAATGCAGTTAAATTTACTCCTGCAGGCGGAAGCGTATACTGCACAACAAAAATACATAACAATCATGAGTGCATTTTAGAGATAAAAGACACGGGAATAGGGATGGATAATGAGATTAAAAGAAACCTGTTTGTGGTAAGCTCTGACAAAAGTCGGAATGGGACCGGGAATGAACAGGGTAGTGGATTAGGTTTACTTATTTGCAAAGAATTTGTGCATAAACACAATGGCCGGGTTGAAGTGGAGAGCGAAAAAGACAAAGGCAGTACGTTTCGTATCATCCTGCCATTAATCGGTTAGGAACTCAAATCAGGCATAAACAATGCTTTAAGTTCTGTTGCGTCATCCGGTTTCATTTTACCTGCCAAAATAAGGCGCAATTGCCTTCTGCGTAAGGCTCCGTCAAAACGCTTCTTCTCCTCTTCGGTTTCAGGTATAAGTTCGGGCACTTTGGCCGGAGAGCCATTTCTGTCAAGTGCAACAAAGGTATAATAAGCCTCATTGCTCTTGAACTTTTCTCCGGTGGGAATACTTTCAGCAATAACAGAAATATGTATTTCCATGCTGGTATTAAATGCGCGGGTTACTTTGGCTTCCAGTGTTACCACATCACCCAGCTTAATACTTTTACCAAAAGACACACTATCTACCGATGCGGTAACTACAATTTTGCCCGTATGTTTTTGTCCTGAAATTGCTGCCACAATATCCATCCAATGCAGTAAACGCCCTCCCATCAAATTGTTCAGGGTGTTGGTATCGTTGGGTAAAACCAACTCGTTCATGATGGTATAGGATTGTGACGGTGTTTTTGAATTGCTCATATTGACAGCAAAGGTAGGGAAAGAAGTCTTACAAAGTAAAAATCACTCAACCGGGGTCCAGTTCATTTGAATAACACGTTTAGTCTTTTTGGTAATCTTGTAACGGTTATCAATGCGCCAACCGGCTATCCAGATAATTTCTCCGTGTGATTCCATTACCCATACCCGTTCCTTATCGGCTATACTCAGCTTTAAATCGGTGAGAAAATCGCTTACTTTTTTCCATCCCTTCATGCCCAGTGGCTTAAACTTATCTCCGGGCTGCCAAAGACGAACAACCAGCGGAAACTTCACTAAATCACTATCCAGCAAAGCTGTTCCCGGGTTCACAAAAAGATTGTCAGGCGTTGGAATATGATTAATAGTAATAGTGAATTCAGGCGTAGTAAGTTCATCGTTTTTCGCAGTAATAAAGAACATAGCGCTTTTATCAGATGCTGCAAATCGGGAAATAATTAACTCTTCCCTATCCTTAATCAACCGGTGTGTATGTGAGAAAAACAATTTACCTGATTGCTCCTGCAATGCCTTATAAACTTGTGTTATAGTAGGTGATGAAAAACCGAAAGGCTGCAACAATTCAAACAATAAAATCTGTGAAGCTTTGTGTTTGAGTAAGGGCTTTAACGGAATTTTAACAGAACGGGAGGTAGAAAGCAAGTGTTTTTTAGCCCACTTCTCTACTTCCGACTGCAACCATCCGTTGAGTTGCTGCACTACCAGAGAGGTTTGTACAAAATGCTGTTCAAATGCCGGGTTGATTTTTTCCAACACGGGCAATACTTCGTTGCGCAATAAATTACGGCTGTATTTATCAGAGGCATTGGAACTATCTTCCCGAAACACAATTTTATGCTGTCTGGCATAATCCACAATTTCCTTTCGTGTTATTTCCAGCAGGGGGCGAATAACCAGATGGTTTTCAGGTGCCATACCCTGTAAGCCTCTCATACCCGTACCTCGAAGCATTTGCAAGAGCATAGTTTCAACTTGGTCAGTAGCATGGTGTGCCGTTGCTACGGCTGAATAGCTATATTCTGTTACCAGTTTCCGAAACCACTCATAACGCAGCTCACGCGCAGCTTCCTGTATGCTTATCTTATGTTCCTCAGCATATTGACGGGTATTGATGCGAGCTAAATGAAAACCAATGTTCTTAAGCTGGCAATACTCCTTTACCAATTGTTGATCTCCGTCACTCTCCTCTCCCCTCAATAAAAAATTACAGTGCGCCACGGCCACGTCAATTCCTATTTGCTGCAAAAGGTCAAGCAGTACCATAGAATCAACACCACCGCTAACAGCCACCAACAATGTACCTTTTGATGGCAATAGTTGATGCTTTTCAATAAATGCTTTAACCCGCTGATGCATGTTGGTATGTTTTATGCTGATTGTTTTGCCTTTATTTGCAGTAAACTTTACTACTTGAGGCGCACAAAATTACTTCTTTTACTCATACTCCTGGCACCATTAGCCAATATTGCTTTCGGACAGAAAAAAGGCAACAAAAAAATCCGTGTGCAAATTGTGAATTCGAATACGTTTGAATTTGACAAAAGCAAGGGAGAAAAAGTAAAACGCCTGATAGGTGATGTACAGT
>DATGWX010000446.1:0-5569 GCA_035299275.1 Bacteroidia bacterium | reverse complement strand
GGCAACTTACTGATTTTTTTAAATTTCTCTGAATTTCGGATAAGGCTATAATTGTAAGGGGAAAATCGGGTATATGGGGGCTTAAATGATACTTAACTGTCCAACAGGGCTTATCCATCTTGCCCGCATGCCTTTTTTGGCGAGGGAAACGGTGCTTACTGATTTGTCTTGATATTTAAGGGTTTAACCTGTGCATAAAAGGGGCATAACTACGTATTTTCCTGTGCTAACTTGCCACTTTACAGAACCCCAAAATCATGCTTACAAGAGTAATTGTACTGAATTCAAAAGTGTACGGAAAAGCCGAGTTGCGGCTGGATGATTGTGACTCCCTTCAACTGGTGGGTCCCAACAACATCGGTAAGAGTACGCTCATCTATGCACTCAACTTTTTGTTCATCATAGATGGAAACAAAATGACCTTTAGCGGACAACGTAAAGGAGATAAAGAGACCATACACCACTATTTCCCCAACCATAACCAGAGTTTTATACTGTTTGAAGTATTTAAAAAATCGTATTACACCATTTTGGTTAAACGGGATACCGACAGTAATCTGGAATACTACAAATTTGATAGTGAATACCGCGAAGAGTTTTTTGTAGATGAAGAAAAACGTTTACAAAATTTTGAACAGATAAAAGAGCGACTCACTCAAAAAGGCTTGGAGTTGAGTATGTTCAAAGACAAACGCGAAGTGTTTCAGTTTGTGTACCAGCGCGGACGCAGAAACAGTGGTGTGGTGTGGCTAGAAGACACTGTTAAAACTGATGGATTGAGTAACAATTTTTCCCGCATTTACCGTTACCTCATCAATACTAAATTAATTACCAACAAGAACCTGAAAGAGGCTTTGATTGTGGCTGACAACCGTGAAAACGAGGTGCTCAATTTCTCTCAGAAAAACAAAAAGGATATTCAGGATTTGATGAAAATCAACAACGATATCCGCAATATTAAAGCAGTGAAAAATGAGTTTGATGAGTTTCGTGAAGCAGTGAGTCAATACAACGCCAAAGCACGTATCATCAGCAACCTGTATTATGGTTTTACGAAATCGTATCAGGAAACATTGCCGCAGTTGCAAAATCAATTGCTGGAAAAAGAAAAGGGTATTGCCAAATTAAAAACGGAGATTAACGAAGAACTTATTCCGCAGAAAGCTGATCTTGACCGTAAGATAGGAGGGAAGGATGCAGAAATAAACAGCAAGGCCGAATCACTTAATGAGAAAGAAGCCGACCTGAAAGAAATCAATTCGTACGAGCCGCAGAATATCCTTAACGAGTCACTTTCCAATCTGGACAAAAAGCGTAAAGATTTGGAAAGCCGCATCACCATGGCGGAGTTGCAAAAGCTCAACAGTAAACAGGTGGAGGGCCGTTTAGCCTCCATTACAGAACAAATTAAGCGCGAAGAAAATCAGGTGAGTAATTACCGCGATTTGTTGGTGAACAATATTTCTGATTCACCGGAAGTGCGCAGAACCCTGAACTCTATTCTTTCAGAGCAAGTGCTCAGTTTGCCCAGCGATCAGGTAACCAAAAAAATAAAGAAGATTGCAGAAAAGTTAAATCTGTTTGACGGAGAGATTGACATTTCAAAGAACATTCAACTCAAAAACTTCCGCAATGTGGAGGAGATTAAAGAGGAGTTGGATTCACTTAAACTCGAAAAAGCTAACCTGGAAAGTTTACTCGGCATTTTGAAAGATGTGGAGAAGGCTCAGGCTGAACTGAACGAGATTAATGCACAGATTGAAACCATTAAGTTCAAACTGCAACGCATAAAAACGAAACCTTCCCTGAGCAAATCCATTGAGAAATTGACGCAGGAAGTAAATGCCATGAAGTTGGAGCGCGACCAATACGAAGTGGAGCAAAAGAAGCTCGAAAAGAAACTGGCACAATCATCCAACGATATGCAGGAGCTGGTGGAAGACAAAAAGAAACGGGAAGACCGCATCAGGCAAATTGCCGAGTATTACCGCGAACTGGTGGAGATGGGCCTTGCCGGAGAAGAGTTTGAAACCAGTGAGAGTCTGGATCAGTTGTACAACAAAATTAAACTGAACCAATCTGACCGCATACAGTTGAAAATAAACAAAGACAAATTATTTGATAAACTGCGTGAGCGTTTGCAAAGCACATTTGCCAGCGAAGAAGAGTTTATTAAATACGTAGAAGAAGAAGTAGCGCTGATTGAAGATAAAGAAAACAGTATTTCAGCACTGTTGGAAAGTATCTCTACTCAGTTTGCCAACCCTGCTTACACTATATTAAAACGGTACGAAGAGTTTCGTGAGTTTGTGGTGAACAAGTTCAATACAAAACTTTCTCAGGCCCGCATTTCCGATATTGAAAACCTGCGCATCGAATTGATTGATAACAAACGTTTGGTGGATGAGGTTAGGAAAATCAGCCAGATTCAGCAGATTAAAGGTCAGTTGATGTTTGAGTTTGACCACTCCGAAAACCTGAAAATTCTGAATGCGTACTTGGACAGCGGAAAGAAAATTGAGTTCGATGATTTGTTTGACATTCAACTTTCATTAAGTAAAAAGGGTCAGAATAAAACGGTTGACTTAGGTGAGCAGATTGAATCAGACGGAACGGATAAGATGATTCGTTTGGTGATTGTGATGAGCATCATCAACCGATTGGCCATAAATGACAATGAGAACCGTATAGCCTTGTTTATAGATGAGGTGGCTACTATTGACAAACAAAACCGACCTGAGTTGGTGCGTTTTTGTCAGGAACACCACTTTATACCCATTTTTGCCGCGCCAGATGCAGTACCAGGGTTTGGTAAATATTACTTCATCTTCCCGTCTCCGGGTAAGATCAACATCAGCGAAAAGGCCAATGCTGCTTACGGTGAGGTAGTGGAGAATGCTAAAGCATAACTGTACAGGAGGTACTAAATGAAAGCAGAACCAAAAACTATATTATACTTTCTCTCGAATTATTTCGACACCATAAAAGAGTTGTTCGAGATACAGTCGAAAGACGGTTTCATAAAACGCGAACGCTTGCAGCAATTACTCAGGGAGCATGACAATGCCATTGAGCCGCAGTTACACGAATATAAAATACTCAAAAAAGTAGGAGAGGACTTTGAAATACGCGGGGTGTACTTCAATTTCTTTGAATTTGTATTCAATGAGTTTCGTCCGTTATTGCCGGAAACCATTGAAAAGTATGCGCACTCCATCAGTGAGTTGTTTAAGAAGATACGTGAAGGCATAAGCAAAGACCGCAATATTCTGATGCAACGTCTCAATGATTTGTACAGTGAAATAAAAGACTTTTCAGAGTCGGTTGAAAAAAATACCCTGCGCTTGCTGGTAGAAACACGCGAGTTGAAGTCCAACGTAGATAAAATTGATTACCAGGAAAAAGTGCGTAAAGCATCTTTCTGGATTGATTACTATATTCTTCCGCTCAACCAGATTTTGGATGTGAACCACACACAATCCATCACCAACCGCTTGTTTGATATCTCCAATTACGTGAACGTGCGCAGGCTCAATTTTGATGATGAGATGGTACGTCAGCAGTTTGAAAAAGTGTATAATTTTCTGGTGCAAACCAACGATGATTTGTTGCGTCAGTCCAGAATTCTTACCAATGAACTGTTGCCGTTAATTGAACGTATACGCACTGAGAACATGATTCTCACCGGTTGGATAGAGTTCCTTAAAAAACCGCACAAAGCGAAAGTGCCCAAAGTATTCCGCTTAATGCGCAATTATCCATACAGCAATGATATGTATTACAATGCAAAGGAATACATGGAGCAGTTTGCCGGAGAAGAAGTGGTGATTATTGACGAGCAAGCCATTCAGGCCAACATGTGGCTATTTAACAAAGAGCGCTACCGTGAGCAGATGATGAGCAAGTTGCCTATGGAGAACTTCTTCGACTGGTGCAACACCACACTTAAATCAGAATACAAAACAGTGGAGACGGATAAATTCTTTTCTTTAACCACCTTGTTGTTTGAGGACGGCATTATGCTGGAGTTTGACCCCGAGGCAGAGAAGAAAGTAGTTCGTACCACACAAATGACCCTAAGAGTACCACCTATAAAAGTTTTGAGATATGGAATTTCCTAGATACCACAGAGACATAGTAACCGACCTGATGGACGGTAAATTTATATTGGCCAGCGACCCCAAGTTTATTGAGCTGAAAAATAACCAGAGTTTTTACGAGAAGTTTTTCAAAGAAAGTTTCCGGTATGAGCTCGAAGTGAAATCAGACTACGGTTATATTTTGTCTTACGAAACCAACGAGCAACTTTCCCGCGACATCTGTATCTTTTTTGCCATATTGTGTTACGAGTTGGATAAAGATGGCAAAAACTTTCTGGAAGAGTTACAGTACGCTGAATTTGAACTGGAGCAATTGGATAACTACTTTGATAATTCACCCTACCTTGATTTAATCAAGAGCAATAAGCAGTTGCAAGATGCTGAATCGCGCAAGCAATTTATCAATACACTCAGCCGTAGGAATATTGTGGAGAAAGCATCTGAGAAAAAGTTCTCCTTCACTCAGGCGTATAAAGTATTTGTAGATTTTGCCAGTGATTTTGCCAAAGGAAAACTGGCGGAGACAGAGGAACAGCCTACTTCCGACAGCGATTCAGGTGCTTATATCAGCGAAGAGGTTTAGTCTCCGGCTAATCCGTTTTGAACGGCATATTTTACCAAACCTGCGATATTTTTTACCTGCAGTTTACTGATGAGATTTTTGCGGTGGGTTTCTACTGTATGAAAACTGATAAAAAGTTTGTCGGCAATTTCGTGTGAGGTGAGTTCCTGCGCAATTAAACGTAACACATCTTTTTCCCTTTCGGTTAGCTCCACCATGTGCGGGTTGTTTTCAGCTTTTTTGCCCTGCAAACCTTCCATAATACGTTCGGTAACCTCTTTACTAAAATAAGATTCACCCTGCATCACTCTTTCAATGGCAGTGGTTAGTTCTTCTTTTCCAGTGTTTTTAAGAATATATCCGTTGGCTCCTGCACGCAAAAGTTTTTCTATGTAGTCTTTACTGCTGAACATGGTGAGCATAATCACCCGGGTGTCGGGGTGTTTTTGTTTAACCTGTTTGGTCGCTTCAATGCCGTCCATTACCGGCATGTTAACGTCCATGAGTATCACATCAACAGACGATTTCTCCAAAGCCTGCAGGAGTGCTTCACCGTTATTGGCTACACATGATACACTCATGTTTTTGTTCCCTTTGAGCAGCGATTGCAGGCCGTCAATAAACATCTGGTGGTCGTCAGCAATGGCAATTTTAATCATGTGTTGTCTTTTAGTATGGGTATTTCAATAATGGAGATGGTGCCTTTTCCGGGATGTGAATCTACGGTATACAGACCATTAAGTTGTGTAGCCCGTTTACTCAGATTTTTTAATCCCATACCACCGCTTTGTTTTTTCTCTTCTACGTTAAAACCTATTCCGTCATCCTCCACGGTAATATTTAAAGAGCCTTCCACATGATTGAGTTGAACTACGATATGCTGTGCTTTGGCATGTTTTAATATATT
>DATGWX010000445.1:0-3389 GCA_035299275.1 Bacteroidia bacterium | reverse complement strand
GAAATATTTATGTACGGGTTCCGTTTAATACCTTACTCTCCAATCTTACGGCAACATTTGCAACAACGGATAATGCTGTTGCAACAATCGGTTCTGTTACTCAGCAGAGCGCAACTACAACCAACTCATTTATTTCACCCGTAGTATACACACTTACCTCAACCGATAATCAGATTACCAAACAGTTTACAGTTTACGTAACTGTGGAGCAGAATAAACTATGTAGTTTGCTTACCTACAGCTTTATCAACCCGTCTACTTCAGGAACTATACAACACGTAACGGGCGGAGGTTCTGTCAACGTACAGGTTCCATTCAGTACAGCCTTAACCAATCTGGTGGCCGCTTTTACTGTATCCGATAGTGCAAAAGTGTACATCAATCAGGTGAGGCAAACCTCAGGTATAACAGCCAATGATTTTACTGCAACAGTTCAGTACAAAGTAGTGGCACAAGACACCAACTACTCTCGCACCTATGTGGTTCAGGTTACAACGGGAGCCAGCTCTGCCTGCGATATGTTTACTTTCGGGTTCAATCAACCCGCTGTTTCAGGAAATTTTACGACTACATCTTATGGCGCTTTGGTTAAAGTTGATGTCCCTTTCGGCACCTCACTATCTGCATTAACAGCGGTATTTACGCACTCAACAAATGCTACAGTTAAAATTGGAAATACCACACAGGTAAGCGGAAGTACCTCCAATAGTTTTACAGATACAGTCATTTATGTTGTTACTGCTCAAGATGGCATCACAACTAAAACCTACAAAGTAGTAGTGAATGTTTTGCCCAATACGGCTTGTGATTTCTTGTCCTTTGCTTTGGTTAATCCTTCTGTAACCGGCAGCATTCAACCCACTTCTAACGGAGGCAATGTATACCTCACAGTTCCGTTTGGTACTGATGTAACTAATCTGGTTGCCTTATTTACCACCTCTGCAAATGCAACTGTAAAAAGCAATAACATCATTCAGCAAAGCGGGATTACGCCAAACAGTTTTGCCCAACAGGTAGTGTATACCATTTTGTCACAAAGTGGTACAAACAGCAAACAATACATCATTCATGTGCAGGTGTTGTCCAACACTGCCTGCGATTTACTTTCTTACGCTTTAGCAACACCTTCAATTGCGGGGACTATTCAGCCAACGGCCAGCGGAGGCAATGTGAGCCTGTTGGTTTCCCCCTCACTTAATTTAACTGCGCTTACATCGGTATTTACTTTGTCAAGTAATGCGCGGGCAACAGTAAACAATGTACCACAACAAAGCGGAGTGTCGGTGAATGATTTTTCTTCCCCTTTTAATTTTGTGGTACATTCACAAGATTCCATGTTTACTAAAACGTATGTGGTAGCTGTAACGCTGAATACCGGAGCCGGAGAGTTAAGTGAGAATGCCTCGGCCAAAATTTATCCTAACCCTTCCAAAGGAGTATTTACTTTTGAGTACCAACCACTCACTTCCGTTAAAGAAAATCTTTACTGGAATATATGTGATGTGTTGGGCAGAGAAATAAAGCAAGAGCAACTTACTTGCGAAAATGCACCTGTCACTTGTACCATTGATTTGCAAAAAGAAGCTAAAGGAATTTATTACCTGCACTATAAGGCCGGAGAAGACTGGGGTGTGATTAAATTATTGGTGAAGTAAAGTTTTTGGCACTAAAGACTATACCGTCATTGCGAGCCTGTACTCAGGCGAAGCAATCCCCGGATAGGAAAGATTGTTCCCCACTTTAGGAGACTGCTTCGTTCCTCGCAGTGACGTTTCTTGAAATGAATGTAACACTAAGCCACCCCACTACCATTGGAAGTAAGCACAGCAGGAGAAACAAAAACCAGTTGACCATTGGTGTCTTTGGCCATCAGAATCATGCCCTGCGATTCAATACCTTTCATTTTGCGAGGAGCTAAATTGATGAGTATACACACTTGCTTACCGATAATGTCTTGCGGTTGGTGATATTCAGCAATACCCGAAACCACAGTGCGTTGATCAATACCTGTATCAATTTTTAACTTCAGTAATTTATCGGTTTTGGGTACGCGCTCGGCCTCTATAATAGTGCCTACACGAATATCGGTTTTGGCAAAATCATCAAAGGTAATTTCAGCTTTTGCAGGTTCAAGGGTTGAGGTGGTTGCAGGTGTATTCATCATTTTGCTGGCCTCCAGTTTGGCGAGTTGTTTTTCGATGTCGGAGTCTTCGATGGGTCGGAAAAGTAGTGCGGCATCATTTAATGAATGACCGCTGATTAATTTAGAATCGTTGAAACAATTTAACTGGTGCGATATGTTTTTCGCAGTATTGGGAAGAAATGGGGCCATCACTTTGGCCAATGAATGACAATACTCCAGTGATGATGCCAATATAAATTTCACCGATTCTTCATCCGTTTTAATCAATTTCCAAGGCTCTGTTTCCTGAAGATATTTATTTCCGTTTCTGGCTAAATCCATCACTTCAAACAAAGCATCCCTGAAACTGTAGGTAGAAAGTTTATGTTCGATGTTTTTTTGTTGCTCAACGAAGGTGCTGAATAATGCATCAGTTTTGGATAGGATTTCTTCAGAGGCTTTGCGTTCAGCAATTGTTGTCGGTACTTTTCCTTCAAAGAATTTCCACGTTAATACCATTACACGATTTACAAAATTACCCAGTATAGCCACCAACTCATTATTCACTCTGGCCTGATAATCTTTCCAACTGAAATCGCTGTCTTTCGTTTCCGGAGCAATGGACGTGAGCACATAACGCAACTCATCCTCGCGACCCGGGAAGTCTTCCAAGTATTCATGCAGCCACACCGCCCAGTTGCGGGAGGTAGAAATCTTTTCGCCTTCTAAATTTAAAAATTCATTGGCCGGTACGTTTTCAGGTAAATTGTAAGCACCATGCTGCATCAACATCATCGGGAAAATAATGGCATGAAACACAATGTTGTCCTTACCAATAAAATGAATGAGAGCGGCTTCATCACTTTGCCAGTATTTTTTCCAATCGTTGCTGTGGTTTTCTCCGTTTACTAAACTGTTAAGTTCATCATCAGTAAGCACAGATTCTGTACTATCCACGTTTGCACTGTATTTCTGCTCAAAGTATTCTTTGGTGGCCGAGATGTAACCGATGGGTGCATCAAACCACACATACAACACTTTTCCTTCGGCATCTTTTAAAGGTACGGGTACACCCCAGTTAAGGTCTCGGGTCATGGCACGCGGTTGCAAACCTTCATTGAGCCAACTGCCGCATTGCCCTTTAATGTTACTTTTCCAGTTTTCGAAACGTTTGATGTAGTGTTGAAATTCGGGCGATTGTTGAATTTCCCCCATGGGCAAAAACCAGTTTTTGGTTTCTTTCAAAACCGGAGCTGCACCACTCAAT
>DATGWX010000444.1:0-3735 GCA_035299275.1 Bacteroidia bacterium | reverse complement strand
TTGGCCATCCCTTTACAATCTCCGTATCGGTTGTTGAACACATTCTGACAGGCATCCGGTTTAAAAGCAGCTAAACCGTCTTCAAAAGCAACGTACCTGATGTTATCCTGAACCCAATAAAAAATAGCTTTCATTTTTTCTTCATCGGTATTTAATCCCTCTACCAATTGCTTCGCTTTGGGAGCTACCACAGTGGTGTCGTTATCCGACATGGCAACAATCTCCGCATACCAGGCATATAAATCAGCTACGTTTGCTACCAACTCAGTTTTGGGCTTATTATCTGCCGGTTTAGCTTTATCCTTTTTCGATTTGCCTTTGGCAGAAGGTTTCGCTTTGGCCGGTTCTTTTTTACCCTTATTATTTTTTGCGGCTTCTTTTGCTTCCTCTTTAGCTTTCAGATCAGCCTCTTTCTTAGCCTTGACCTTATCGTATTTTTTACATAACACAATCAGGTGCGGAATATTTCTGCTGGGGCCGGGAAATAAATCTTCTTCTTCTCCAGCTTTCAGGTTTTTTATGGTATACGTAATGTAATTATTTGTGTCTTTCGGTTTTTTAACAGGCTTTTTCTTAGGCTTTTCTTCTTCACTGCTTTCTTCATCTGCATCCTCGTTTGATGCATCAATGTTAAACTTAGTATTGGTTTTGGTTATTTGAAAGCCTTCAAAATTGCGCTCCAGAATTTCCACCTCCAACCATTCCGGAATGTTGAAGGTCACTACCTTTTCTTCCTGAGGGTGCCCCTCATGAAAATAAACTGAAGCAAAGTACTTAGCATCTTTATATGTCTTATTACACTTTACCCTTATTGTAGCACCGGGGGTATGCAAAGTTTGTTTAAAAAAGGCCGTTTTAGCATCAGAATAGAATATACCGTTGTCCTGATAATTGGAAACCACGTGTGGCACAGTAGTGTATTGAGCAAAATCAGTGTTACCATACTTAACTGAGAAGCCGGTGAAATCTATTTGGTCATTAAAGAACTCTGTTTTGTTAAAAAGAACATTGTCTTTTAGAGAGATTATTTTCTCTATACTACTTTCCTTAACTCCTACAGGTCGTCCTTCCTTCAGCAAATCCGGTTGATATAGAAAATCAAAACTGGTGTGTGCAAAAGCAGCCACATAGCGAGTGTCTTTATCGTATTTACTTCTCAGTTTAATACCGTTTTCCAGGTCATCTTCACTCACATAACCAATTTTACCCCTATACTCATCATAAGTACTGGTAAATGCTACATCACTTGTTTTTCCTACATTCTTTTTAGCGCTAGGATAGATTAATGTATAATAAATTAAATAAAAAAAGGCTGCTAGACCATAATATATTACTTGAAATTGCATGAGTGATTAGATTTATGTTTATACAATTGTACTAAATTTGGTCTTATTGACAAAATATTCTTGCAAAATATTGCCTGTTATTTGTTTGAACAGTTACAAGATACATCCCCTTTAATGTATCATCCTTTTTCAATGTAACTTTTGTGCCATTTGTTAAAGCATCAACCTGCACCTGCTGTCCCATAGTGTTGAACATTTTTACCGCAACAACTCCTGAGCCATCTGGTAAAGTGAGGTAAAACTCATTCCCGCTAACCGGGTTAGGGTAAACACGGATTTCATCTGCTGCTTTGATTTCTTGAGCACCTACATTCTCTAATTGAAATTTGAATTTCTTTGATAAGGCAAATACCGCAGAGTTGGTTATGTCACTAATTTTGATACGAACACTGTCTGTTGGGAAGGATGTAGCAAATGCCCAGAAATAAGTTGCAGGGGCAACCTTAGCTGAGGTGCTGTTGGTTAAAGTATAGACAGCCGTATCATTGATTAAATACTCTATTCTGATGGAATCGCATTTTAATGCCTGCCACCCGATGATGGTGCCGGGAATATCATTAGCTACTATTACTATATTGCTATCGGGTCTTACCACTTTCAACTGGCTCACTCCGCAATTCACATCTGGTGTGGTTATCCAGCTCATGTTGCTGAAGTTAATGCGACAAGCAAAATTGGGACTATCAATAAACGGATTACGGTTACCCTGTAAATCATAGATTAACTCATGGCGGGCACGTTCCAATGCATCAGGCAAATCCTGAAAATGCCATTTCTTCAACACATCCTGATTTTGTCCTGAAGGTAATGTCCATACTTTTCCGTTAATACCGTTGTATGCAGTAACCATATAAAACAAAGCGCGGGCTACTTCGCCTTTCTGAAAATCAGCCGGCTCATACACGGTATTGTTACCGGCATCTTTACCCAACTTACCCATACCTGTTGGCGAAACATAGGTTGGTGTTCCTACTATTTCTCCAAAGGGATAATTGGAACGTTTGCCATTGGCCAGATTTTGTTCAGCAGGAAACAGGTTATGCAAATCATTGTATTCAGGCAATTCTTTTCCGGTAGCCTGGTCATTGGGCCATGAGCCACCTTGATTGCTGGGCATCCAACTTTGCGAGAAAGTATGTTCCCTGGTTAAAATACCTGTGCTGCTGCCGCTCCACCAAACAAAAGGTTCGTCATACACATAAGGTATGCGGGTGTACACACAGTTCACTACTTTTTTTCCTCCGGTGGTGTCGCGGGTCAGGTAATTGTTTACCACGCGGGCAATGTACTGACTATAATAAACGGTATCGTGCGGATTAGTTAATTGCGAAAGTTTAGTTACAAAATCATTGGATGAAGAATTAACAGTAGTGTAATAATTCGATACTCCGCCCTCAGGTGTACGCAATGTGCCCGATTTAACTACATCCGTTTTGTAGTTCTCAAAACTTGCAGGCCCATTAAATGGAATTACGGCAAAATGATAACTTGTTCCGGCAAAAATGTAGGTAGGCAATACTGTGGAATCATTACCGACATAAGCTACCTGAGCTGCTCCAATGTAATCGCCTTTTTTATACGTGCTGCCATCAGCCGGGGTTTCGGTTACTACAGAACCCTGCTTACGAAGCACTAAGTAACTTTCTGCTGAAGTTTTGCTGAAATTAATACGAAACGCATACGGGCGAATATCTGTGAAACTTAGGTTGGCGATGGCGTTAACCGGTTCTGTGGCATATTGCCCGCCTATACCATAAAGGTTTACCGTGTACGTTGATTTGTCAACATCGCTGTTATTGATGTTAAGACCAGCTAAACGGGTACCGTTACTTCCGGCTGTAAAATTGAGCGTGAAATTAGCTGAGCTGTTAGGTGCTACTTTAGCAGGCATATTATTTACGGTGTAATCTGAAGCTTGTGCACCTGTTACGGTATGGCCTGTAATGAACAGGGTATCTACAGTACCTTTGTTTTCAATGGTAAACACAGTAGAGGTTGATGTACCCACCACATATTGCGAGTTATTGACAACCGAGGTAACTCCCTGCTTCAGATTCATGGTAGCTGAGGGTGGCGCAGGTGCGGCTTGAATAACCACACTGTCCAATGCCACGTTACTACCCGATTGTTTATCGGCATAATAGAAGCGAACATACCTGGATGCCACTTGCAGGCTGTGTAAATACCGGGTCATGGTGTTAGTAAGTGTAGTAAAAGCGTTCACATCTGTCCAGTTATTTCCATCAACAGATTCCTGTATTTTAAACGTACCTGTAAATGCAGGTGCAGGTGAAATACCTGTTCCTTTTATCCAATAACTTACCGGGCCTGGTTTATCAGCAAACCAAATAGTTAAATACTCTCCGGTAGCATCTAGTCTGCATGAAAC
>DATGWX010000443.1:0-1969 GCA_035299275.1 Bacteroidia bacterium | reverse complement strand
TTTGAGTTTTTCCCAGTTTTGTTTTACTTCTTCTTCATCGGCCACTTTTACGTCTCCGTAAATGTGCGGATGCCTTGATATAAGCTTTTCACACAGGGAGTGAATCACATCGGCTATGTCGAATGCGTTGGTTTCAGAAGCTATGCGGGCATAAAACACAATGTGCAGCAACACATCGCCCAGTTCTTTTTTTACTTCGGGTAAATCGTTTTTAAAGATGGCATCGGTTAGTTCGTACGTTTCTTCAATGGTGAGGTGACGCAAACTTTGCATGGTTTGTTTTTTGTCCCACGGGCACTGCTCCCTCAATTCGTCCATGATGGTAAGTAAGCGCCCGAAGGCTTCCAGCTTTTTGTCCATTAACCGAGTAAATTATTTTGTTGTATGATTTTGAAAAAGTCGTCCCTGAAATTTTTACCTATAGGGATTTCTTCGTTATTTATAAATATCACGTTTCCAGATATGGAACTTATTTTATCTAAAGCTATAATATATGACCTATGTATGCGCATAAATTTATCACCTGATAATTTTTCTTCTAAGTTTTTCATGGTCTGTAGCGTGATGATTCTTTTCTCCGGGGTATGTACTTTTACATAATCGGCCAAAGCTTCGATATACAGAATATCGCTAAAATTTACCTTGATGTACTTTTGCTCTGATTTGATGAAGATGTAATCGAGTCCGTCTTTACCGGTATCGCCTTTTTTGTAGTTCATCAGCTCCCGTGCCTTGTTTACTGATTTTACAAAGCGCTCAAAAGCAATGGGTTTAAGCAGGTAATCTACAATGTCGAGTTCATAACCCTGCAACGCATACTCCGGATGCGCAGTGGTGAAAATGGTGAGTGGCTTGTTGGGTAATGATTTTAACAAGTCAAGACCATTAAACTCCGGCATTTCAATATCAGAAAACATCAAATCTACCGACTGCTGCTGTAGGGTTTGCAAGGCTTGCATGGCATTGTCACATCGCGCCACCAACTCCAGATCCGGCATTCTTTTGATAAAGTTTTCCAGCACATCCAGTGCCAGTGGCTCATCGTCCACAATGATACATTTCATTTTCATAGACTTAATTTCAGGTTGATACGGTATTCGTCAGTTAATTCATTTACAGTCAGTTGATGCGCATTCGGGTACAGCAATTCCAGTCGTCTTTTTACGTTTTCCAATCCTATGCCTCCGGGGCCTTTCGGTCCTTTTTTATCTTCAGCCGGTTTTGAATTACGTACCTCAAAAGTAAGTTCATTGCCCTTAACATTCATGTTAATTTTCACCCATACCCGCTGCATTTGTGAACCCACTCCATGCTTAAAGCTGTTTTCCAAAAAAGTGATGAGCAGCATAGGTTCAATTTGTAGGTTATCCAAACTACCGCTGGTCTCAAAACTCACTTCAGCCCTGTTACCAAAGCGTATGCGTTGCAGTTCAATGTAATTGTTCAGGTATTCCACTTCCCGTTCCAGGGGTATTTTTTTGTCTCCGGCCTCGTACAAAATGTGCCGCAGAAACTCGGAAAGCCGCAGCACTACATCTGGTGTTTGCTCTGATTTTTGCAAGGCCAGCGAGTAAATGTTGTTCAGCACATTAAACAAAAAGTGCGGTTGAATCTGCGATTTAAGGAACTTTAACTCAGTTTCTACCTGCTGTTTCTCCAGTTGAACAGTGAGTTGTTGCTGCCTGAACCAGTAAATCATGATCTTTACTACCATAGTGCCGGTAACCGTAAAGGCAATACCCACTATTAGCCCTGAGAAGGTTTCAAGCATCAGGTTTTGGGTATCGGGTTCCATCCATAAAATAAGTTGGAGTAAAGCAAAGGCCGTTAAAAACAGCGTGCAAAAAAGCATGATAAAGTACAGCACATACCTTTTGTGGTAGAGTAACCTGGGAATAAGGAAATAGATGTTAAAATACACGGCTGTCGCATGAAATGCGTTTACAATCAGCGCGTTAATTAATGCTTT
>DATGWX010000442.1:0-3547 GCA_035299275.1 Bacteroidia bacterium | reverse complement strand
AGCAACAAGCCCAAGCCGAAGCTGATAAAGCCAGATTGGAAGCCGAAGCCAAGGCCAAAGCGGAGGCAGATAAATTAAAACGCGAGGCTGAACGCAAGAAAAAAGAGGCAGAAGAGGCGGCTAAGAAGAAGGCGCAAGAGGAAGCTAAGAAGAAACTGAAAGGCCTGTTTTAGAAATTAAAAGAGGTATAATATAAAGCCCTTGCAACGTTTTTTGGCCATTTGCTGTCTAAATGTTAACTTCGTATTGGTTTAACATGAACAGAATTACATTTTATATCTTTATTTCGGTTTTCCTTTTTAACGCAAGCAGTGTTAAGGCCATTCAGGAAAACCTCAGGTGGAGACACGTAAATGTAAAATCAATATACACTAAACCTTCAAGTGTTTTATTAGAAAAAGTAAGTTCATTTCAAAACAACACAAAGCTAAATACACGAATAACACTTGGGGAAACAATCATAAGAAAAGCTTTTAGTGGTTTTGAATTTACTAAAAATATTGCGTTTGAGCGAAGTTGTAATGATGAGCATATTGACAATAGTAAAATCTTAAATCGCAACAGAAAAGCAATACTATCCAGGAGAATTTTCGCACCATTAATTCCTTTAAGCGTTTTTCCTTTAAACTCGTTTGTCAGAAAGTTTGTTCTGGAAGGAACCACAGAATACTTAAGGCAATTTATTCTTACACCATTAAAGATTTCAGTAGTTGTACTTATTTCCAGTCTGAGAAATTAGGCAACTGATACACCACCACTTTTCTGCTGCATATCTCTTAAATTATTTATTATTTATTTATATGAACAAGTATACAAATACATTACGTTGTGTAGTTTTTTCCGTTGCTGCGCTTTTATCTTTTTCTGCTTCTGCTCAGCAATCTTACAGCTCATTATTGCCTTATTCTGATTATCGGAATGAAATAATCTCCAGGCGTGATGCAAATTCAAAGCATTTCAGAAATGCTGACGGTTCTGTATCGATGTTCACACAAGCAGGGCTTATTCACTACAAAAATGAGCAGGGGCAGTGGTTGGATATTGATACCCGCATATTGCCTGCTGTTAAAGGGTTCAGCAATACAGCAAATACGGTAAAATCCTTTTTCCCTCATGCAATTAACGAAGGGGGACAAATTACCGGCACATCATCAGGAGAAATTAAGGAAATGCTCAACTCAGGGTGGCGTTTTTCTGATCAGGAAAATTCACATCCGTTTAATTTTACCAAACCTGAGGTAGCAGAAAATGTAATTTCCTACAGGGATAATTCCGGTATCAAATTAAATTATACACTAAGTCCTTCCAGGAAAAAAATGGATTGGATAATTGAACAATCTTCTTTTCTGACAACTTCATCAGAAAAAGCAACTACATTGGTTTTTTCAGAAGAAATTGAGTTGCCTGCCGGTGCCTACCTGAAACAAAAAGGAGAGGAGTTGGAAATAGTGCTTTCATCAGGAGAGGTATTGGTGAATTATGAACGCCCTTTGATACACGAGGCAGGTAAATTTATGTTACCTGAAGATGGACAATCAGCAGTGTACGGTTTTTATCAGATTAAACAGTTAACGCAATACAGATTTCTGGTGGAAACACATATACCCTTATCCTGGTTGAAAAATACTGCGAGGATATTTCCTGTGGTAGTTGACCCAACAGCCAATTATTACCCCAGCAGCGTAAATTTCTGGACTGGCTACCAAACATCAGCTGCTAATAAAACTAATGGTTTTCTTAGAATTACCAATGGATTGAATGTGGGTTGGGCTAAATTTAACATCAGCTCCATTCCATTGGCAGCTACCATAAATCAAACCAGATTGTATTCGTATCACTACACTACAACAGGAACAAAGGATACGCGTGTTAATGATATGAACTCAGTAGACCCCGTAGCCGCTGCATCCGGTACAATTTCAAGTGAAATAGCTGCTAACGATGCTTACATCAGTAACTTTCCTTTTGGAGGTGCAACATTTGGCTGGAGAAATGCTATTTTAGGCTCAGCAGCTAACACGGATGTTAAGAATCGCATTGCACAAGGTTGGACCGCCATAGGTTTAAACTATGTTTCAGGCTCTACAACGTTTATGTATCACTACGGATGGAATGCTGCCTCATCGGCTGACCGCCCTTATCTGGAAATAACCTATGTAGATGCTATCGTTGACTTAAATGTCGATGCCATTGTCTCACCGGTGACCAATTCCTGCGGGGAACAGGGCAGTCGCATTATTATAAGAATTAAGAACAACTCTGCAACCCAAAATATTACGGGAGCAGTAGTTGTATGTAATCTCACAGGAGGTATTGTGCAAAATTTATCAGCTACTTTAAACCGCACCTTGTTGGCCGGAACAACAGATACGCTTTATATGCCCGGTACCTATAACTTTACCAGCGGAAATAATTTTACCCTAAGGGCATATACCGATTACGTTAATGATCCCAATCGTGTGAACGATACTCTTACACAATCGTTCACTATTCACCCACTGCCACTAGGGAGTGTATTTTCTAAATCAGTTGCTAGTCAGGGTACACACAGCGCAGGTATTTTTACTTTACCTGATCATGTGAAGTCGGGTGATAGTATTGTATACAATTTCAGTGCACCTACAGGATATACAGATGCACAATATGGAACCGACTGGCAAGTTTCGTCTTTAACTTCGGTTAAAACACTTTCCGGTACTTCTATGGCGGTATTTTATGTGCTTCCTCCTTCAGGAAGTAACTCAGCAAGGTTAGTGCTGAAACCTAATTCAGCAGAAACAGATTCTTTGTTTGAGGTTAACTTATTTACGGAGTTTATTGCCACAAGTTGTAAGACCAATATTAGTAGATTTGTATTTATTGCACCTGTTCCTACACCGGGTTTTGAATCAACATTGGCATGTGACGGATTTCCAATCTCCTTCAAAGATACCAGTACAATAAGTTCAGGTTCTCTCAGCTTTTTCTGGAATTTTGGTGATGTAGGCAATGCGGATACCTCCGTTGTTAGGAATCCCGAGCACACCTATTCAAGCCCAGGAGTATATACCGTTACATTAACCGTTACATCTGATTTGGGATACTCTTCACAGAAAACGTCTACAGTTGAAGTAGGACATAACCCAAGTGTGATTTTTACATCAGACAATACTTGTGATAAATCCGCAGTTCAGTTTACTAACGGAACCTCCATTCCGGGTAGTGCTACATTAAGTTATGAATGGAATTTTGGAGACGGTAACACCAGTACACAGACTAATCCTTCGAGACTTTATGCAGCAGCAGGTGTTTACACAGCAACACTTAAAGCTACATCAAGCATAGGTTGTTCTTCAACATACACACGTCAGGTAACCGTGTCTCCTTATCCGGTAGCCGCATTTAATGTAAACGATGCTTGTGCCGGTCAGGATATTTTATTCACTAATACCTCATCAATTTCTTTTGGCTCCGTTGGACAAGAGTGGCAGTTTGGTAGCGGAATTATTTCCAACGATAAAAACCCCAAATATTCGTTTGCTAATGCAGGTACATATAATGTAAAATT
>DATGWX010000441.1:0-4206 GCA_035299275.1 Bacteroidia bacterium | reverse complement strand
TGGAAGAGGTGTATGACATGGGCTATGAAGAATATTTCTACAGCGGACATCCCTGTCTGGTCGAGTGGCCTGAGCTGATTGAGCCGCTTTTGCCCTTGCCCCGCCTGGAAGTTCGCCTGAGTTTGAATGCTGACGGTAGCCGCCACCTGGAGTGGAAAAAATGCCTGTGATTTTGCAGAGTGGCGAAAAGGTGTTATTTTTATGCTGTAATTACCACACATCTCAATGGCAGATTCAAAAAGAGCCGGATTTAAAGAACTGGCCAAAAAAGCGTCCATGCAACCTCAGGAGGCTTTACTTGAAATAAATAAAAGCAACAAAAGTTTACACATTGGTGTACCCAAAGAAATTACCTACGAAGAAAAGCGTGTGGCACTCACACCTTCGTCAGTACAATTGCTGGTGAGCAATGGGCACGAGGTAACCCTGGAAACCAAAGCAGGAGAGGCCGCACATTTTACCGACAGTGAATATTCTGAAGCAGGAGCCAAAATTGCCTACAGTGTAACCGATGTATACAAATCAGACATTATTGTAAAAGTTGATCCGCCAACGGAAGAAGAAATAAGGCTGATGCGTCCGGAGCAATTGATTTTTTCGGCCATTCAGCAAACCACTTTGCGCGATACCTACATCAAATGTTTGATGCAGAAAAAGGTAACAGCAGTGGCCTTTGAATACATGCGCGATGATGCCTTCACTATTCCCATTGTGCGATCCATGAGTGAAATTGCCGGCACCACTTCCATACTGATTGCCTCAGAATATTTGAGCAGTGCCAACGGTGGCAAAGGAGAAATGCTGGGTGGGGTAACAGGCATACCACCATCAGAAGTAGTGATAATAGGAGCAGGTACCGTGGGCGAATTTGCGGCTATGGCTGCTTTAGGTTTAGGTGCCTCCGTAAAAGTATTTGATAAATCAACCAACAAGCTGCGCAGGTTACAAACCAATGTGGGTGCCCGTGTTTCTACCTCACTGCTGCATCCTAAAATTCTGGAAAAAGCATTGCACAATGCTGATGTAGCTGTAGGAGCATTGCGCAGTGATGATGGCCGTTCACCCAGTGTGGTTACGGAACAGATGGTGATGAAAATGAAAGCGGGTTCAGTGATAATTGATGTGAGCATTGACCAAGGGGGATGTTTTGAAACCTCTGAGTTAACCAACCACACCAATCCGATATTTACCAAGCACGATGTGATTCATTATTGTGTGCCCAATATTCCATCGCGTGTGGCGCGTACGGCAAGTTATGCCTTGAGTAATATTTTAACTCCCGTATTGTTGGGCATAGCTGATGAGGGAGGGTTTCAGAATTACATTTGGGATAAAGCCGGTTTGCGCAACGGGGTGTACATTTACAAAGGCAATCTCACCAACCGCAACATCGGGCAGCGTTTACATATTCCCGATAAAGACATTGATTTGCTGATTGCGGCACATTTGTAGAAATCAGGCAGCGTCTGTTTCCACTTTACAGTTTTGAAATGGAGTTAGAAGATTTTTACAATAAAAGAATCTCTTTTTCCTTAGATAAATAGTATGAAATTGACTTTGCTTCTCCTAAGAAAGAGAAGAAGTTTAGGATTAAACCGCCAGTAAAATTTTCCAGGCTTCGGTAACTTTTCCTTCGTCCAGATATTTTTTGGCCAGAATATGTGTGCGTTGTTCCAACTCTTCGTGTGGTAAATGTTCCATCATCAAAGCAGCCAGTTCTAAGTTAATTTTTTTGTAAATTTCGATATCGTCTGTATCCGGTAATTGTTCAGTATTGCCCAACTGCCCCAGGTTATTTCCGGTTAAATACCGGCTGTACCGAATACGTTCCGGAATGCGGTCAACACCCAGGCCTTTGGTGCGCACGGGTTTCTCTACCTCAAACAAAGCCGGTCCGGAGGCACGGCAATACCAATCACCACCCAGGCGGGCCACTAAATCAATTTTCTGTTGGTTAATGCGGCCACGGTCGTCCATTACTGACGGGTTAATGTGCATGCGCAACAATTCACAAATAATAAGGTTACCTGCACCGGGTGTTTGTGCCAGTTCTATCACCTGATTCACTTTACACTCCAGTTGAACGGGAGATTCTTTTACGCGAAAAGGTTTAACCAGATCAGAAGGAAGAGGAGTGAGGCCTGACTTTACAAACTCATCTACTCCTTTATCGTACTCCGTACTGGAGAGTGAACATTGTTGTACCAAATCATAATTCACCATGTTAATCACTACCTCAGGTACTTCGTATACATTTTCGAGTGTGTGCTTGATGGTATTATCTCTTACCCTGCGTGCCGGTGAAAAAATAAACACTGGCGGATTGGTGCTGAACATATTGAAAAAACTAAACGGACTAAGGTTGGGCGTACCGTTTTTGTCAATAGTACTGGCAAAACAAATGGGGCGCGGAGCAATGGCGCTTTGCAGCAACACTTGCAGCTCAGCAGTACTTACATCAGCAGGGTTAATGGTATACATAAGGTGTACTTTTAAACAGCTTTTATGAGGTAGTAATTTTTTTTGCCTTTTTGTACCAGCACGTATGTATTGTTGAGTAACATATCGGCTGATGTGTTGCCTTCGGGGTCTTCAAGTTTTATTTTGTTGATGCTCACTCCACCGCCCTGTATCATTTTACGGGCTTCGCCACGTGAAGGGAAAATGCCTGTTTTATCTGAAAGCAGTTCTACCAGGTTAAACGGTTGTGTAAATAAATTTTTATCGGTTTCGTGTTGCGGTACTCCGTCAAACACATCGAGCAGCGTGGCTTCATCCAATTGTTTCAACGCATCGGTAGTGGATTTACCGAACAATATTTCAGAGGCTTCTACCGCTTTTTCAAAATCAGTTGAAGAATGTACGCGGGTAGTAATGTCTTTTGCCAGGGCTTTTTGTAAGGCGCGCAAATGAGGGGCCGCATTGTGTTCTGCTTCCAGTACTTCAATTTCTTCCCGGTTCATCAACGTAAAAATACGGATGTAGTTTTTTACATCGTCATCACTCGCATTGAGCCAGAACTGATAGAACTTGTAGGGGGAAGTACGTTTGGGGTCGAGCCACACATTGCCACCTTCGGTTTTACCAAATTTAGTGCCGTCAGCTTTTTTAATGAGCGGTGTAGTTAATGCAAAAGCTTCACCTGAGGCTTTTCTGCGAATGAGTTCAGTGCCGGTAACAATGTTTCCCCACTGATCACTGCCGCCCATTTGTAATTTAATGCCCTGGTGTTTCCACAGGTAATAGAAATCATACCCTTGTACCAACTGGTAAGAAAATTCAGTGAACGACATGCCGGTTTCTTCCAGTCTGCGTTTTACACTGTCTTTGCTCATCATGTAATTTATCGTAATGTGTTTGCCCACATCGCGAATAAATTCCAAAAAGCCTATTTGTTTAAACCAGTCGTAGTTGTTAACCAATTTGGCCGAACGTTCACCGCAGTTAAAATCCAGAAATTTTTCCAGTTGTTTTTGCTGGCACTCCTGGTTGTAGCGCAGGGCTTCTTCATCCAGCAGGTTGCGCTCGGCACTTTTGCCCGAGGGGTCGCCCACCATGCCGGTTGCTCCGCCAATCAGGGCAATGGGCTGGTGTCCGCAGTGCTGAAAATGCAACAGGGTCATTACCTGCACCAGGTTGCCCACACCCAGTGAATCGGCTGTGGGGTCAAAGCCTATGTATCCTTTGGTTAAACCTTTATTAAGTTCTTCCTCCGTACCCGGCATAACATCGTGCAACATGCCGCGCCATTTCAGTTCTGCTATAAAATTTTTCGTGCTCATTACGTGGCAAAGATAGTAAGTTTAAGAAGTTCAACTCAACACCGGCTTATACAAAAGCGCTATATTTGACCCGTTGAATTTTATTGCACATTTTTTCTTTACCCATCAGCCTGAGCAACACTATTATAATCTGGGAACAGTGTTGCCTGATTTGGCCCGCAATTTTGTGAAAGGCTCACGCATAGCACCACACAAAGCATTGCCTTTGCAACCGGAGCACCAACAACTCAATGAGGGTTCAGCCATGCACTATGCATTGGATAAAGTGTTTCACAATTCTCAGTTTTTTAACAGCTCGTATGCCCATATCCGGGAGCTTACGCGGCAAGCGGGTTTTGACAGCAGTTTTCCCAGGTACTTCTTCTTTAACCATATTTTTCTGGAGCTTATGCTCGACCGTTACCTCAGTTTCAAGCGCGATTAC
>DATGWX010000440.1:0-1900 GCA_035299275.1 Bacteroidia bacterium | reverse complement strand
AAGATTAAGGTACACTCACCCGCTCACCTCAAAAACAAGATTCAGCAGGAACTGGAAGCTGCGTTGCAGAACTACCTAAAATGAAAAAGTCCCGCACAGTGCGGGACAGTTCCACTTATTACGCTTATATGAAATTTGTTTTGCTAACTCATTACAGGTTTAAAGTACCTTTTGCAAAAAAGCCCTGAACTCTGCTTTTAATTCATTAAACATTTCGTCAAAAGAAAGCACCTTGCTGCGCAGTTCTGTTTCAGCCGGCATAGACTGGTGGTCCCAAGCTGTGGTATTGTCTTTCATACGCTCTTCAATGGCATGCTCTGATTGTTTTACATTGTGCTTTAACACATCGAGTTTCTCCCTTTGCAGCACAAACTGATTTTGGAAATGCTCTACCTGAGGAGTGATTTCATGCGAGGTGTTTTTAATGGCTACTTCACCCAACAGTCGCTCATAATTGCTGAACTCATTTTTATAGAATTCAAAACGGTTGAGCCATTCGCGGTGTTCGAAATGAAGCAATTTGATACTTTCTTTAGCTTGTGTAGTCATAGATATAATTATTTTACCTCACAAAGGTGAGCTTATAAAATGCCGGCTAATATGACAATCGTCAACCTTGTGGATGATTTTTATCATACGAGTGCTTACTTTGCAATCAAAATGAGCATTTCTACAGAATACAACCGCAACACCATTACCCGCCTCACCGCCCTGTGGGCACTTTCTGAAAGCGGACTGGGAGGCATGATGCATGCACTCAAAATTCCTTTCACCGGGTTTTTTCTGGGTGGTTTTGCCATTGTGGTGATTACCCTTATCGCGCATTTTTCACAAAACAGGTGGAAAGACATTTTGCAGGCCACGTTATTGGTGGTATTGATTAAAGCCGCAGCCAGTCCGCACTCTCCACCACCGGCCTACATTGCGGTAGGCTTTCAGGGATTGATGGGTGCAGTGGTGTATTCAATCCTGCCCGCTTTTCGTTTAGCTGCGGTGTTGTTTGGAATGCTCGCCTTGTTTGAATCAGCCATTCAAAAATTTCTGGTGATGACACTCATTTTCGGAAAATCATTGTGGGAAGCATTGGATCTTTTTTTTCAGGGTATAGCGAAAGACCTGTCGCTGTCATCCGACTTCTCTTTTAGTTTCTGGCTCATTGCAGTTTACACAGGTATCTACACTTTGTGGGGAATGGTACTTGGTTGGTGGGCCGGCAAACTGCCCCAACAACTGGAGGTACAACAGATGGAGATTTTACAGCAATATGAGGCCCTCACTATCTCTGTAGAAGAAGAACAAGTGGAAAAGAAAAAGAATAAACGTTTCAAAAAACTGTTCGGTGCATTTTTTATACTGCTGTTTGTAGTGGGTGTATTTTTGATACAAGGTGCCGGCAGTAAAGCTACCTACGCCATATTGCGTACGTTGGCCGCCCTGCTGTTGTTGTTCTACCTGATAAACCCGTTGATAAAATGGTTGCTGCAAAAGTGGGCCGGCAAAAAACAAGGGAATGAAAAAGCCAAGATGCAAACCCTTTTGGACATGTTACCCGAACTACGCAACCTGATTGCCCCTGCCATGCAACTGGCTAAACAAGAACACAAAGGGTTGGCCGTTTACAGAGCCTTTGTGGTGAACCTGATTGTGCTGGCCTTGTACCACAGCAGTGCTGCCGATGCAGAATAACATTTACATATTAAGTGAACCCATACAAACCGGCAAAACTACTTTGCTGATGAACTGGCTGTCTCTGGCTACACAACAAAACACAGGAGGAATACTTACACCGGATGTAAACGGACAGCGCAAACTGTACCTGATTCACGAAAAAACCTACCACAACCTGCAATTGACAGCAGGTGAGGAAGGTATTGAAATAGGCAGGTTTGTGTTTGATAAA
>DATGWX010000439.1:0-6649 GCA_035299275.1 Bacteroidia bacterium | reverse complement strand
TAAGTGATAGCAAATGGGGAGGCTTTTATTTTACGGGTGTATATGCCTTTAATATGGGCGTAGGTTTTGATGCGGAACCCAACAGTTTCGGGAGAGTATGGTTTCCCTGTTACGATGATTTCAAATCACGTGCTACCTTCGATTTTTACATTACTGCTGAGAATAACTTAACCGCGAATTGCAACGGATTGTTACAAAGCAAAAACGATATAGGTAACGGATTAAGCATTTGGCACTGGAAAGAAATAAGGCGCACACCCGTGTACCTGATTTCCGTTGCAGTGGCCCCGTATGCTGCTGTAAAATGGACTTACAAAAGCCGGGTGACTAATAAAAACATTCCCGTAGAATTGTATGCACTACCTGCTGACACGGCCAAAATGCGCGCCTCTTTCAAAAATCTGGACAGCGCCATTGCTATTTACGAAGATATTTTCGGGCCGTATCCGTTTGACCGTATCGGTTACAACATTGTTCCTTTTAACGGTGGAGCTATGGAACACACGGGCAATATTGCTTATCCGTTGTTTGCCATTGATGGTAACCTCACTTATGAAACCATGATGGCACATGAATTTGCCCACAGTTGGTTTGGTGGTTTATACAATTGTGCCACATCCAGCGACATGTGGCTCAACGAAGGATGGGCTGTGTACAGCGAGCATTTATTTATTGAACGCATGTACGGCAAAGAAGCCTTCAAAAAAGCGGTGCGTGAAAACCTGAAAGAAGTTCTGCATTTTGCTCACTTGCAGGAAAACGATTACAGGGCCGTATCGGGCGTGCCGCATGCTTATACTTACGGGGCTCACAGCTATAAGAAAGGAGCCGTGATTGCACACAATTACCGTGCATCAGATTTGAGCGTAAACAAAATAAGAGATTTCTACATCAAAAATTTCCGTACCAGTTCAACATTGCCTTCTTATGCGCACTGGAACGCACAACAATTTGCCGACATGATAATGCCGGGTGTTCCAAACAATAACTACTGGTACACTACCCGCACCCTGCCCGATGTAACAGTTCGCTTTGTTCCCGGAGGATCATTAAGAACATATTTTTATCCGGGTATTAACCACTTGATTGCACCGGGCAGTTTGCTCAACTTCCCGCTTTGTTATACCTGGTTTGACATCAACCGTAAACGTTTTGATACCTGCGTATACAACCACCAGCCTGTGAGTATTGTCTATGACAATATAGAATTTGTGGCCATCAACTATGAGGAGTTGCTTAACTTCTCCATTACGGCAAAAAACAAAGAAGTATACCAGAATGATTCCGTAGATTTTGAAGAAGCCCTGATGCGTTTAAAGATTAACACCTGTGCCGATTCAGCCCTGGTGCGGGTGGAACACCACTGGTATCCGGCCAACCAGCACTATTGCAAAATACCCGGTTTGTATGTTTCCAACTCCCGCTACTGGACCGTTGACGGTTGGTGGCCCGGTAATTTTAATGCCACCGCTTACATTACCTACGATGGCCGCAAACCAGTGAACTACGGTGCTACAGGTTACCTCGACCACACTTTTATCCGCAAGACAGAAGATAGTCTGGTGCTGCTTTACCGCCCAAATGCCATCAGCGATTGGCAACTTTACAGCGATATAGTGAAAACCACCGGCAGCAAAACCGACAAGTACGGTAACATACGCATCAACAACCTGAAAAAGGGGGAATATGCTTTGGGCATGTACGATATTTCCTTGGGTGCGCCTACTGTTCCACCAGCCCCTGCTCGTAAAATAAACGTATTCCCCAACCCGAGTGAAGGGCGCTTACACATCAACTGGGAAAATATGGATGCCGCTCTTGTTTACATCAGCGACATTACCGGAAGAAATGTAGCCTCAGTTACTCCGCTCAAAAATGCTGTCTCAGCCGAAATAAGTTTAACACATTTACCCGCAGGCATGTATTTCTTATCGGTGCGCAACTCTGAAAACGTGAATCTTACAGAAAAAATAATACTCAAGTAAGGATTGCAATTGGCTGTTGATATAATAACCCTCAACACATACTTTTGCAGCATAATCAGTAACACATGAAGAATATAACCGTTATCGGATCAGGTACTATGGGCAACGGCATTGCCCACGTTTTTGCGCAACATGGCTATGCAGTTTCTTTGGTTGACATACAACAAACGGCCTTAGACAAGGCCATTGCTACTATTGCTAAAAACCTCGACCGTCAGGTAAGCAAAGGTTCATTAACTGAAGAACAAAAAGCAGCTACCCTTCAAAACATTACTACCCACACCCAGTTGGCTGATGGTGTAAAAACTGCCGACCTGGTAGTAGAAGCCGCTACTGAAAACATTGAAATTAAACTGAACATTTTCCGAGAGCTGGATAAACTGGCTCCGGCCAATTGCATATTGGCTTCCAATACCTCTTCTATTTCCATTACCAAAATAGGTTCAGTAACCCAGCGCCCGGATAAGGTGATTGGCATGCACTTTATGAATCCTGTGCCTGTAATGAAACTGGTGGAAGTAATTAACGGCTACAAAACATCCAAAGATGTAACGGATACTATTCTTACCCTTTCCAAAGCAGTAGGTAAAACACCCGCAGCATCTAACGATTACCCCGGCTTTATTGCCAACCGCATATTAATGCCCATGATTAACGAGGCCATCATTACCCTGCATGAAGGTGTGGGCAGTGTGGAAGAAATTGACACGGTAATGAAACTGGGTATGGCTCATCCCATGGGCCCGTTGCAACTGGCGGATTTCATAGGGCTGGATGTTTGCCTTGCAATCATGAATGTTTTACACTCCGGATTTGGTAACCCCAAATACGCTCCCTGCCCGCTGTTGGTTAACATGGTAACTTCAGGAAACCTGGGTGTAAAAACCGGTGAAGGATTTTATAAATACACCGCAGGAAGTAAAGAGTTGGTAGTGTCTGAACAGTTCAGGAAATAACAATTAAAAACAGAATAATTAACGTAAGTCAGGCAGCAAAAAACTGTCTGACTTTTTTTATGCCTGTGCGGTCTCCGGCACATACAGTTTCTTTACTTGTGCCACAACAAAATCAACCTCCTCTTTGGTATTTTGTTTACCAAAAGAGAAACGCACATTGGCTCGCTCAGGTGAAACACCTAAGGCACCCAATACGTGCGAACCCACGTTAGAACCCGATGAGCAAGCACTTCCGCCTGAACAGGAAACCCCGGCAATATCCAGTTTAAACAACAACATCTCATTGAATGCTGCCGGAGGAAAAGATACATTGAGTACGGTATATAATGCATTGCCCGTGCAATCACCATTGAACTGCACCCCGGGAATGTTCTTTTTCAATTGCTCAATCATGTAGCTTTTCACTTCACTTATGTGAGCCTTTTCTTTTTCTAAATCGCGGTAAGCAATTTCGAGTGCTTTGGCCAATCCCACAATGCCGTAAACGTTTTCAGTGCCGCCACGCATGTTGCGCTCCTGTGCTCCACCGGTAATAAACGGATGAATTTTTACCGCAGAGTTGATGTAAATAAAACCTATTCCTTTAGGTCCGTTAAATTTGTGAGCTGCACAGGCAATAAAATGAACAGGTGTCTTTTGCAAATCCAGCGGATAGTGCCCGATGGTTTGAACGGTATCGCAATGAAAAACGGCATTGTAGGTTTTACACAACTCCCCTACCTTATCAATGTCCAGCAGGTTGCCAATTTCATTGTTAGCGTGCATAAGCGAAACCAGCGAACGGGGGTTGTTTTGGAGTAGTTTTTCCAAGTGATTCAGGTCAATGTGTCCGTTGGGCAGCAACTTAACTAGGGAGAGTTTGATTTTTCCTTTGTGCGCCAGTTCTTCCAAGGTATGTGATACGGCATGGTGCTCAATGGGTGAAGAGATGGCATGCGTAATGCCCAGTTCCTCCACACTACATCGGATAGCCATGTTATCTGCCTCCGTTCCGCCTGAGGTAAAAAATATCTCCCCCGGAGAAACGTTGAGCAAACCCGCTACTTTTTTACGTGCTTCTTCAATAATGGTTCTCACCTTGCGGCCATCTGAGTGGGTGGAGGAAGGATTGCCGAAATTCTCGGCCATAACCGGAACCATGGCCTCTAAGACCTCTTTATCCAATGGCGTAGTAGCCGCATTATCAAAATATACACGCATAGCTGGTGGTAGTGTTTAAAGGACAAAGGTAACATTTGGGGCGCTTACATAAAAACAGAAAGGAGCAGTTTTGAAATCCCCTATATTTGCCGGCTATTTTTTATGATGAGAAACCATTACCGCACTTACCTTCCGTATGTTTTGTCCATTCTAAAACTGAGTGTACCGCTTATTATCGGCCAGCTGGGTTTTGTGTTGATGGGTGTGGCCGATACCGTAATGGTGGGCCATGTGAGCGCTGATGCACTGGCTGCTGCCGGAGTGAGCAATGCGGTGTTTTTTCTGATTATGGTTATCTGTATCGGAACAGGAACCGTTATTTCGCCCATGATTGCGAAAAGCAACAGTGCAGGCGAACCCGATGAAATCAAACTCATTTACAACAACGGATTGCTGGTACACCTCATTTTGGGTGTGGTACTTACGGCTATTGTTGCTTTGCTGGCCTACAACTTCCATTGGTTCAAACAACCACCAGCTGTAGAAAAACTTTCGATAGAATACACGCTTATACTCAGCCTGACCTCCTTACCTTTTGCTTTGTTTTTCTTTCTGAAACAAATAAGCGATGGTTTATCTAAAACAACCTGGAGCATGGTGGTTACGGTTGCCGGATTGCTGATGAACGTATTGCTCAACTGGGTGCTTATCTACGGCAAATGGGGCTTCCCTGCTATGGGCCTCAACGGTGCCGGAATAGCTACCTTAATTACCAGGGTATTTATGGCTGTGGCCATGTGGGCGGTTTTGTGGTATGTGCCGGAATTCAGCGCACTCATTCGCAGAAAAGTGTCTCACTTTTATGAGCACAAATACTTCATGAACATTTTAAAAGTGGGACTGCCTGCTGGCATGCAATACTTCTTTGAAATAGGTGCCTTTTCGGGCTCGGCCTTTTTGATTGGCTGGTTGGGCACTTACCAGCTTGCAGCGCACAATGTGGCCATTAACCTGGCCTCGGTAACGTACATGATTGTATCCGGAATATCCATTGCTGCATCCATTAAGGTGGGTGATGCACTGGGGCAACACAAATGGAAAAAGGTACGCAAAACAGGCATCTCGGCTATCTATTGCGGACTCTCCTTCATGACGGTGTTTGCACTACTGTTTCTGCTGTTTGATAAACAACTGGTGGCCTTGTACACCAATGAACCGGAAGTAATACGCTACGCTACAGGACTGGTAATTATTGCCGGATTTTTCCAGTTGTTTGATGGCACACAGGCCATTGGTTTGGGCATTTTGCGCGGAGTGAGTGATGTGAACATCCCCACTTTTGTAACACTACTTGCCTACTGGGGCATTGGTTTACCCTTAGGGTATTACCTGGCCTTTGTACAAAATTTTGATGTCTACGGCATATGGATGGCACTCTTGCTCGGATTGTTTATGGCTGCGCTGTTGCACACGTTGAGGTTCCTGCATTTAACCGGAAAGAGGATTAAGGAGAAGGTGTAATTCTAGAATTGAGAGCATTATAAAGCTTGCAGGAGAAAAGAAAGGTGCTTTTTATGCAGCATTATTCTTTTTACATTTGGTTTGAAAAATAAAATTATGAGACGGATAAAAGCAGCCGGAGTCGGTTTTATAAAACTTGATGGACGGCTTATTAACCTTAAAGATTTCAAATTTGTGGGGCCTGTAACAATGGGTTATGACGAAGACCCAGATGGGCAAGACCGCTTTGCAATAGGTTTTACTCCCTCTGTTCTATCCACTGAAAACAGTAAAAACAATGTAGAAGGAACTTGGAGAGTTAGCTATAAAGAAAATGAAAAAGGAGATTTCGAAGCTGATTGTAAAATAATAGAAAAAGCTACAAGAGAAAACAGAACGAACAAATGGGTGTGGTATATTATCATCCCAATCATTATAGGCATAATTCTTTTGGCAATAGAGCATTGGTGTTTTATTAGATAAAATAAAACTTTTTCAAACTTACCACACTAACCTTTTTTAATCATTCAACTTCTCTCCTTATGTTCCAAACTTCCCTCATGCTATTGATATGTTGTTTGGCATAAATTTTAGCATCCTTTCTTGATGCCCCCATTTTTATATACTTATCATATAAAGTATCAACCAATATCTCATCCCATAGTTGGTCAAAACCTAAATTTGGAACTTGAACTAAAATTGATTCATCTATAAGGTCAGAGATTTTATTGCCCGTTTTCCCAGCAACAAGTACTAAGCCCCTCTGTTGAATAACTCCATCAACCAAGGAATATTGTTCCTTAATGTCAAATTCAATTCCAAAAGAGACGTTCATAGGTTGAATAAATGTAAAACTTAATACAACAGTTTTAGGCTTAAAAAAAGTCTTTGGTCTACCCCAAGTTAATTTAGTGTCACCTGGAGGAGTCTCCTGATGAAGTTTAAATAACTCTTCTATTACTTTGTTATCTCCAATATCAATCACTAATGACGGATAAAATCTACCCTCACCCAAATCCGTATTAGAAAGTCCTCCATTTGCTACTATCTTAAAAATAGGATAATCTA